>JAICEP010000641.1 GCA_025924095.1 Sorangium sp. | reverse complement strand
GCACGCCGGTGCGCAAGATGAGCGGCGCGTTCATCGACATGGCGCTCGCGGTGGGCGTCCCGGTGGTGCCCGTGCGCTTCTCGGGCGCGCTGCCGCCCGAGCCGCTCGAGACGCGGCTCGAGTTCCCGCTGGGCATGGGCGAGCAGGACATCTGGATCGGCCGCCCGCTGCTCCCCGAGGAGCTCGCGGGGCTGACCTACAAGGACCGCAAGGACCTCGTGATCAGCGGCATCAACGGGCTTGGCCCGAGCAACGAGGTCGAGCAGCCGTTTCCCGGCGACCCGGCGTTCGCGGCGTCGGTGGACGCCTGGGTGGCGGAGGCGGGCGTCGCGCACGAGGACGCGACGGTCTTCCGGGTGCTGGAGGCGTGCGCCGACCCGACGCCGGAGACGGCCGCGATCCTGGAGGCTGGGCGCACGGGGCGGCTCGTTCCGCCCGACGCGCGGCGGGCGGACTGGCTGCGGACGCTCGCCGCGCGGCTCCTCGGCAGGCGGCTCGCGGGGTGAGCCGGGGCGGCGCTCCCCGCGCCCACACCCTCACATCGCCCGCCCACACCCTCTCATCGCCGAGCGCCACCGCGACGGTGGCCGGCGCTGCGCTCCGCTCGAGCCGGTGGGGCGCCCCGGGAGGCGGCGGCCGCCGCGCGGTGGGCCGCCTTCCCGCTTGATCGCGCCGCGACGCGGGGGATACCCTCCGCGCATGCGCCGCCTGGTCTCGTGCGTCCTTCTCCTCTCGTCTTTCGCCCTCGCGCCGGGTTGCGCGACCTACACGCAGGATCTCGATCGCGCCCGCAGCCACTACGAGGCGAACCGGTTCGAGCAGGCGCTTTCGCTGTTCCGCGCGCTCGAGCACGACATGGACTCGTTCTCGCTCCCGGAGCGGGCGCAGTACGCCTACCTCCGGGGCATGACGGACTACCGCCTGGCCGAGCTTGCGCCGCAGGGCACCGGCGTCGCCGATCCGCGCAAGGGCTACCGCGACAACGCGCGCCACTGGCTCGGGCTCGCCGCGGCGATCGAGAAGCAGACCCCCGGAGGCGTCACGAGCGAGCAGAAGATCCGCCTCACCGAGACGCTCGCGGATCTCAACCGCGATGTGTACGGCGGCGCCGAGGCGCTGCCGGAGACCGGCGCCGCGCCCGACGCTGCGCCGCAGCCCGACGCTGCTCCTGAATCGCCGGCCGATGCGCCGGAGGCCCCGGCGCCCACGCTCTGACCTCGGCGCGCCGGCGCCCGCGGTCGTCGTGCCTCGCCGCGCCGCTGGCGCCGCGCGCTCGCATTGCGCTATGCGCTGGCACCGCGCCGTGTGCTGGCACCGCGCCGCGCGCCGACATCGTGCCGCCGCGCGCTGCACCGCGTTGTGCGCTGGCATCGCGCCGCGTGCGGGCGTCCCAGCGTGTGGGCGTGCCGGATGGCCTGGACAGGAACAGTGAGGGGGAGATGCGGGGCGGGGCGCCGTTCGTGGCGCTGGAGATCGCCGGTCAGTCGGGCTGCGCTACGACAGCCGCCGGCGCAGGGACTCGATCTCGTCCTTCGCGGCGAGCTTGCGTTTCTTGAGCTGGGCTGCCTCCATGCTCTCCCCCGGTGTCAAGAACGCCCGCCGACCCAGCTGCCTGAGGCGCGAGTCGAGCTCGCGGTGACGCGCTTCCGCCATGCTGAGCCGCTGCTCCGGGCCGACCGACGTCACCGCACGAGGAGAGATGATCTGATGCTTCATGTACCCACCTCCAAGGCCCCACCACAGGGCCGTGAACCCTTCGAGAGCCCACAACAGAAGCTCTCGTTCTGATCGTCGCTGGAGAGGAGACCGCCGCCGAGCTACGAGCCCAAACAGCAGCCCGTGGAACGAATGCGAGATTACCGCAACATGGCGGATCAATGCAGGCTTTTTGTCGGGCGGTACCCTCTGCAACGCCATGGAGCAGCAGCCGAAACCGGGGATTGCCCTACTGCGCACAGCAATCCACCTCCGCTCGGGACGGCCAGGCCGGGAGCTCCGTCCATGCACGAAGCGGAACAACCTCGAGCGTGGGGCTATTCTTCCCGGGTCATGTCGAGCACCAGCATTCCCCGGCTCGCTCTCCTCAGCCTTGCGATCGTTCCGACTTTCCTCGTCTTCCTCGGTGGATGCACTTCGGAGGCCACGGCGCCGGCCCGGGCGCGTTCCCCGCAAGCGGCCTCGGCGCGTCCGCCGGTCGAGCTCGCACCGGTCGTCATATCGCCCTACTCGGACGCCGAGCTCGCGGCGGAGTTCGAACGGGCGCGCGCGCTGCTCCTGGCCGACAAGGCGCGCGAGGCGGCGCCCCTGTTCGATCGGCTGGTCCGCCTCGCGCCTGACGGCGAGGTCGCGCCGCCGAGCCTGTTCAACGCCGGGCTCGCGCACGAGGCGCTCGGCGACCGCGCGCTCGCGGCCGAGCGCTACCGCGAGGTCGCGCGGCGCTTCCCGGACCACGCGGTCGCGCGCGGCGCCCTCTTCCGGCTCGCGCGCGCGGCGGCCGCCCTCGAGCGGTGGCCCGAGCTCGTCGAGGTCTCGCGCCGCCTGCTCCGCCTCGGCGATCTGAGCGTGCTCGAGGCGATCGAGGCGCGCGGCGCCCTCGCGCTCGGCCTCGTCGAGCAGGATCTCGTGGATGAAGCGGCGCGTCAGGTCGGGCTCGCGCGCGATCTCATCGAGGCGCACCGGCTGGGCGAGTCGGGCAAGCCGCCGATCGAGCTCGCGCAGGTGAGCTTTGCGCTCGGCGAGGTGCGGCGGCGCCGGAGCGAGGCCATCGCCTTCGTGCCGGTGCCGGCGAGCTTCGCCGACGCGCTCGAGCGGCGCTGCCAGGGGCTGCTCGATGCGCAGGGCGCCTACACCGAGGCCATGCGGAGCCTCGACGCTCACTGGTCGGCGATGGCGGGCTACCGCATCGGGCAGCTCTACAAGGAGCTCCACCGCGACGTGATGCGGGTCCCGCCGCCGCCGAGCGCCGACACCCCGCGGAAGAAGCAGCTCTTCGAGGGCGCGATGCGCCTGCGCTACCGCGTGCTCCTGGAGAAGGGGCAGAAGATGCTCGCCGGCACCGTCCGCCTCGGCGACCGCACCGGGGAGTCGTCGGGGTGGGTCCTCCGGGCCCGCGACGCGCAGCGCGAGATCGAGCTCGCGCTCGCGGACGAGCAGGCGGCGCTCGCGCGGCTCCCGTTCACCGAGGCCGAGCTCCTGGCCGCGCTCGACGCCTTGAAGACGGCGGCGCCGCGGCGGCCGTGAGCCCCGCGCCGGCGGCCGGCCGCGAGGCGCTCAGTTCAGCGTCGGCTCGCACCCGAAGAGCACGTCGAGCTTCGCCTGCACCTCGCCTTGCACGGCCCCGCAGGAGGCGGGGCAGAGGATGATCCTCTTCGGGAGCAGCTCGTCGTCGTAATACCACCCTGGCCCCCGGCCGCAGTCGGCCTCGTCGTCCGCCCTCGGGATCTCCAGCGCGCTGGAGCTCCCCGTCGCGAACCTGACCGCGACCCGGCTCGTGTCGAGGGTCGCGCCCGCGGGCGGCTCGGGGATGAGGAGCTCGCACGGGAGCGCCGACGCGCGGATCTCGGCCATCTTCGCCGCGAACGCGGCGACGTTCGCGGTGATGTCGAACGCGCGCGCCGTCCCGCCGGCGGCGGCGATCTGGTCCAGGTTGGCCAGGGTCGAGCCTTCCACGGCGATGACGTAGGTCTGAACACCGTTGTAGTTGAGCGCCCGCTGCGCGATCTCCGCGGTGCTCGCGACGGTGTTTCCGGCGCACCCGGAGGGGTCGCCGTCGGTCGCGAGCACGACGATGACCTTGTGCGACGGGTTCGCGTCCTTGTAGGCGGTCGCGTTCGAGAGCACCCCCTGGAGGGCCGGACGCATGGGCGTCCCGCCGCCCGGCGAGGTGCCCCGGATGGAGCCGGTGATCTCGGGCGTGTGCAGCGGCAGCTCGCCGATGCTGACCGCGAGCTGGTCGTAGGCGGTGTGGTCGCAGTCGTTCATTCCGTTGTTGCCCCGCGGAAAGTAGGTCAGCCCCACGTTCATCCCGGCGGAGGCGGCGTCGTTCACGAAGGTCGAGAGCGCGCTCGTGACGCCGCTCCATTTCGAGCCGAGCATGCTCCCGGAGCGGTCGAGCAAGACGAGCATATCGAGCGGCATGAGCGCGGCCGCTGCGCTCGTCTGTGCGCAGGAGGTCCCCTCGTCGAAGCCGCCCGCGCCGGTCGCGCCGAACCCTCCCGCGCCGAGCGACGCGCCTCCGCCCGTGCTGCTCGCCCCGAAGGCGCCGCCTCCGCCGCCTCCGCCGCTCTCGGCGTCTTCCGGCGGGTTGGCGCGCGCGGGCCTCCTGTCCTCGGTGGCCGCGCAGCCGCCCGATAGCGCGGCCAGCGCGGCGGCGACGAGGAAAGGGGCAAACACGGAATGACGTCGGAAGGACATCTCTGCGCTCCTCTGCAAATGGATGCGACGTGGCTCGCGACCGCGAGGGCTCCACGCGCGAAGTAGTCTGTCTATCGAGGGGTGGCCGAGCTCCGAGACGATCTCGTCAGCATACTGCATCTCTCGATCGCGGGGCGATAGGGGCTCTCCGGTTTGTGAGCCTTGCTTGTCTCGTGATGTCTTCGCTCTCGTCGCTGTCTTTGCTTTCGCGGCTTCTCACGGCTGCTCGCAGCTCTCTTGTCCTCGCCCGCGCCGCCGGCGCTGCGCTCCTCGCCGCCGTCGTCTGTCGTCCTTCGTCGCCCTTCGCCGCCGTTCGTCGCCCTTCGCCGCCCCTCGTCGTCGCTGACCGTTCCGGGTGCGCGCGCGCCGGAACATCATGTTTC
>JAICEP010000640.1 GCA_025924095.1 Sorangium sp. | reverse complement strand
AGGGCGGCTACTTCGTGAAGACGGCGGACGTGTCGGTGTTCCACTCGGCGAGGTCGAAGGACCTCGCCCGCAGCGAGGCGCTGGAGACGGTGGAGTGGCGGCCGCTCGATCAGCAGGCGATCCCGACGGCGGACCCCGGCGCGGTCAAGCCGATGTGGAGGGGCTATCACGTGTACTCGTATCCGTCGTCGCAGCGCGACGGCGACCGGGTCGCGCTTGTGGAGGACTTCTTCGGCTGGGCGAAGACGATCACGATCGTCGACCGATCCGGGCAGAGCAAGCGCGTGCGCGTCGACCCGGAGCACCGCTTCGTCGATCCGAAGCTCGCCCCGGGCGGCAGGTTCGTGGCGGTCTACGATCGCCCCGAGGCCGACGCGCAGGCCGATCTGATGGTGCTCGACGCGGACAGCGGCAAGGAGGTGTTCGGCCTCCACACCGAGAACGAGTCGCTCGGCGGGTTCGCGTGGCTCGACGGGACGAGGCTCATGTTCATCTACGTGCCCGACGCCTCGGAGGACGACGTGCGGCACCTCGCGGTGGTCGACGTGACCAAGCAGCCGCTCTCGATCGAGCGCCCGTTCCGCGCGAAGCCCGGTGAGGACCTGCGCAACCCGGCGGCGTCGAAGGACGGGACGAAGATCGTGTGCGTCGTCGACGGCGACGAGCCGGGGATCGCGGTCATCGACGCGACGACGTGGCGCCGGAAGGTGTACGCCGCCCCGGGCGGGGCGTCGTGGCCCACGTTCTCGCCCGACGCCGCGCGCGTCGCGTTCGAGGCGCGGGGCGCCGGCGGCACGGACATCGCCGTGCTGGCGCTCGCCACGGGCGAGGTGAAGAAGCTGACGGTGGGCTCCGCCCAGGAGCGGACGCCGTGGTTCTCCGAGGACGGCAAGCGCGTGCTGTTCGAGGTGCGGTACCGCGACCCGGTGTTCCCGCAGAAGCGGTCGCTCTCGCGCATCGCGAGCGCGGCGGTCGAGCCGTGAGCGCGCCCCTCCTTTCTCCGCAGGACGGCGCGGGCGAGCCGCCACAGGCCGGCGCCGCCGCTCCGGCAGCAGGCACCGGCGCGCCTCCACAAGGCGGCGCCGGCGCTCCTTCCCACGAAGAGAGCGCCGCGACCGCGATGTTCTATCGCATGTCGGCCGAGCGCCTGCGCGCGCGCTGCCTCCTCGGCGGCCTCGCGCTCGCGCTGTCGGCGCTCGTCCCGTACGAGGTCGCCTTCGGGCACGGCATCTTCGTGTGGAGCGTGCTCCCCGAGCTCGCGCCCGCAGCGCAGATCGCCGCGCTCGCGCCCGCGATCGCCGGCCTGTGGCTGCTCTTCCTCGGCGCGCGCACGCAGCGCCGCGCGGGCCTGCTCATCGAGCGGCCGACGTCGCGCGCGATCGCCGTGCTCGCCGCGTTCGTGGCCGTGAACGTCGCTGTGTGGCTTGGCCGCCGGAGCTCGGCGTGGGACATGCTGCCGCTGCCGGACAGCCTGATCACGCGGCCGGCCCCGTTCCTCGCCGTCTTCGCGTTCACCGCGGCGGGCGTGGTGCTGCGCTTCCACGCGCGGGCGCGCAGGAGCGGCGGCGCCCTGCTCGTCGCGTCGGTCGCCGCGGCGCTCGTCTTCTACCTGTGGCCGTCCCGCGGCGAGCTCCCCGCGCAGACGATCGCGCGCGCGGCCGTGCTCGTGGCCACGCTGCCCGACGTGCGCTTCCAGCTCGGGTACGGCATGGTCCTGCTCTTCGTGCTCGGGCCGCTCGCGATCGCGCTCCTGGGCCTCGACTACGTGCGCCGCGTGCCCAGGCGCGAGCACCCTGGCCTCGCGATCGCGGCCGTGTGGGCCATGCCCGGCCTCATGCTGCTCTTCGTGTACCGCGCGTTCCTCGCGGGCGGCTGGGGCGTGGAGGCGGCCACGGTCGCGTTCTTCGCGCTCCTGCTCGCCGCGGTCGTGGCGGTGCTCGCCTCCGCCATCGAGGTGCTCGTGCTCGGCGTGACGGTGCCCGACGCCGAGCTGGATCCCGGCGCGGCCGGCGCGGCCGGCGTGGCCGGCGCGCGGCCGATCGTGGCGGCCAGCGCCGCCGCGACCGCCGTCGCCGTGCTGCTCGGCGCGTTGCTCGTGCTCGGCCGCCCCGCACCGAAGGGCGTCGACTGGGCGCTCGGCGCGCCCACGGCCGCGTGGGACAAGGTCTTCGGCGAGCTCTTGCCGAGCTGGGAGCGGGCGCGCATCACGCGCGACGCGCTCGCGCGGGGCGCCCAGGGCACGGGCGCCGAGGCGCAGGTGCTGACCAGGGCGCGCAGCCGCGAGCTGCTCGCGGCCGCGAGGGCGCAGCCCGACGGCGAGGACTTCCCCGCGGCGCTGGCGGCGCTGGCCAGCCAGGTGGACGATCTCGAGCTCTCCGGCCGCGCGTTCGGCCGGCTCGTCGCCGACGTGAACGACGCGGCGCGACGCGCCGGGCTGGCGTATTACCTCGACGCTTCCGTCAACCTCGGCGTCTCGGCCGAGGGGGCCACGCGGCGGTTCTACACCACGCCCTACCGGGTGAAGGAGGTCCGCGCCTTCCGCGTCGGCGACGACCGCTTCGCGACGCTCCTCGTCGAGCCGATGACGCCCGAGCGCCGCGTCCACCTCGGCTTCTCGCGCGACAAGGACCCCTTTGCGCTCGTCATCGGCTCCGAGGTCCGGGCGTACGCCGAGCGCATCGGCCAGGAGGGCGAGACCTGCCACGCGGCCGCGGGCGGCGCGGCCGGCCCTCACGCCGGCGCCCTGTCGCGGTGCGACGCGGCGCTCGCGAGGCTGCGCGAGCGTCTCGGCGCGGCGCTGGAGCGGGCCGTGCTCTCCGGCACCGAGCGGCACGAGCTCCAGCACCAGATCGACGGCCCTCACCTGCCCCTCCCGCCCGCGGTGACCGAGCTGCTCGCCGGCTACTCCGACGACGCGCAGGACCGCGTGGGCCGCGAGCTCTCGGCGTACCTCGCCGAGATGACGGCCGGGGACGCGCCGCCGCAGCTCACGCTCGTGCACCTGTTCCCGTTCGGGGTCGTCGCGCGCAGCGGCGCCGAGCACCGGGTCGCCACGCTCCTCCTGGAGACGCTCTCCGGGAAGAAGCTGCGGCTCGGCGCGCGCGAGGTCGATCCGGAGGCGTACGCGCGGGCGTTCGAGGAGCAGGTGAGCCGCGGCGACGACGCGCTGCGCGAGGCCGCGCGGCGGGGATACCGCGAGCACTTCGGGGCGGACCTGCAGGAGCCGGTGCGGGAGTGACCGTCGCGGAGCAGGTCGGGTAGCTCCGGGGGACCGGGAACGGTCCCCCCGGGCAGCTCGGCGGCGGTGACCTCCGTTGAACGAAGCGGACTGCGCGCCTCAGCGCAGGACGCGCGTCGCCCGGGCCTCGACGAGCGCCGCCCCGCCGGCCCACGGCTCCACCCGGTCTCCCAGCGAGGCCCGCACCTTCGCCACCTCGTCCCTCGTGATGGCGGGCGCGCTGTTCCCCCAGCTCGACCGGACATAGGTGAGCACCAGCGCGATCTCCTCGTCTGACAGCGTCACGCCGAGGTTGGGCATCACGTCGTTGTACATCGCGCCGTTCACCTCCATCGGGCCGGCGGCGCCGAGCAGCGTGAGCCGGATCGGCGTCTCCTTGTCCTCGAGCAGCCATGACGTGCCGACGAGGGGCGGATACCGCCCGGGCTTCCCCTCCCCCCTCGCCTGGTGACAGCTTGTGCACGAGCGGTAATAGATCTTGCCGCCCTGCGCGAGATCCGCGTCCGTGACGCCGGAGGCCACCTCGCTGCGGGACTGGTTCCGGGCGTCCAGCTTCCGCAGGACCATCCACGGCAACGCGAGCACGCCGAAGGCCACGATCAGCATGATCACCACGACGTGGGCCGTGTTCTGCTCTCCGCTTCGAGCGTCATCGCGCTTGCCGGTTTCACTCACGGGGCATTCCTCCGCCGCAGATGAAGCGCACGCGATCCCTGCCGTCAAGTCCCCATCCGGCGGCCGCCGCTGACGCCCGCGCTGCGCCCCGGAAACGGGGCCCCGATGGAGCTGGGCCCCGCTGGAGCCGCGCATCGAGATCTACGTCGCGCGGGAGCTCGGGGCGTACGGTCCCATCGCGCGCTCCACCCCGCGCACGCCGAGCCGACGCGCGGTCGCTGTCGTTGGTTTATTTTTACATGGAAGCGCACTGTCGGCATCAGGCGCTGTCGAGCGAGCTGCTGCGCAGTTCGCTTCATCGGTCGGCGCGCGCATCTCCCGGTGGCCGGATGAGGCTCACGGGGCGATGCGATGCGGCATGGATCGGTTGAAACCTCGCTCCCCTGCGCTCCTTTCCTGTGGCACCATGCGCGCATGCTTCATCATGTCGTGAGGAGAGGTTCTGTCGTCGGTGCGCTGCTGTTGGCGTCGGGGTGCAGCTCTGGCGGCGGCGAGGGGCCGCCCGACGTCCAGCCGGGGCCGGACGGGTCGATCCCCGACGCCGGGCCGGACGCGCAGCCGGACGGCCCGGTGGAGCCGGCGTGCGTGGAGTTCGCGATGCCCACCGACGCGGACTGCGCCGGGCCGATCGACGGCGTGCTGCCGGTGGACCTGCGCTGCACAGGCCTCTACGGGGATTTCGACAAGCGCGAGCTCGCGTGCGGCGTGCTCGAGTACAAGCCTGCGGTGGAGCTCTGGAGCGACGCCGCCGAGAAGCGGCGCTTCGTCTCGATCCCGAAGGGACAGCGGGTGGACGTGAGCAATCCGGACTCCTTCGTGTACCCCGAGGGGACACAGTTCTGGAAGGAGTTCCGCGTGCAGGGCGCGGGCGGCGCGTCGCGCCTCGGCGAGACGCGCCTCCT
>JAICEP010000639.1 GCA_025924095.1 Sorangium sp. | reverse complement strand
TCTCGCGGCGCTCGGGGCCGCGCCGGCCACCGCCGTCAACACGGTGGTGCTGCTGCTGTGTCAGGTCCTGGGGATCGCCGGCGTGGTCTCGATCCAGTTCGTCGGCAGCGTGGTGGGCGAGCGGCTCGCGATGGACATGCGGCTCGCGACCCTGCCGGTCGCCGTGCTTGTGCTGTCCTCGGCCCTGGGCACCTGGCCGGCGAGCCAGCTGATGCGGCGCTTCGGGCGCCGGCCCTGCTTCATCGCCGCCGCGCTGCTGTCCGCCGGCTGCCTCTCGCTCGCCGCGCGCGCGGTGGAGCGCTCGGATCTCGCGCTGTTCTGCGCGGCGGTCGTCGGTGTCGGCCTGCAAGGCGCCTTCGTGCAGCAGGTTCGATTCGCGATCCTCGAAGGGCAGCCGAGCAGCAGCGCGCCGCGCCTGCTGACCCTGATCCAGCTCGCCAGCGCGGCGGGCATCGTCCCCGGCATCTCGCTCTTCGGCCTGCTGGAGGGGCGGACGTCCAGCCCCATGCCGTGTGTCCTGCGGATCCTGGCGGCGCTCCAGGCGCTGGCGGCGCTCTCGCTCGTGGCGTACAGGCCGCAGGAGGCGCTCGTCGCCGGGGCCTCCGCCGCGCCCGACGCGCGCGCTCGTGCGCTGTACTGGCCGATGGTCGCCATGGGCGCCGGCGCCTTCCTGGTGATGAGCCTGATCATGGTGCCGACGCCCTTGCAGATGTGCGGCGTCGAGCGGCGCTCGGTCCAGGAGGCGAGCTGGGTGATCCAGGTGCACCTGCTGAGCATGTACCTGCCGGCGCTCTCGGTCGGCGCTCTGCTCAAGTGGGCGTCGATCGCGGCGCTGCAGGGCCTCGGGCTCGTGTTCCTGCTCGTGGGGTTCCTGCTCAGCTGGGTCCCCGGCCTCGAAGGGCACCTGGTCGGCCTGGCGCTGGTCGGGGTCGGGTGGTGCTATGTATTCGTGACCGCGACGACCCTTGTCGCGCGCAGCCGCTCGGGCTCCGAGCGTTTTCGCGCCCAGGGCGTCAACGACCTGTGCGTGTTCGCCGCCAGCGGCGCCGCGTCGCTGACGTCCGGAGCGCTCCTGTCGGCGCTGGGGTGGGGCGGCTTGCTGCACCTCGGCTTCTTGCTTGTCGTGGGCTTGATGGCGCTCGCCTGGAACGTCCACCGCGCCTGAAGCGGGGCGACGCCGCGCATCATCGCAAGTGCCGCGCGGGGGCGTGAAGAGCCCGCGCGTACATCCGTGCTCGAAGGGAGGCGAACATCATGTCTGAGGTGGAGTCGAATCGTTCAGGAGACGGCGCGGCGCCTGCGGCCCGCTTCGACGCGGTCGTCGTCGGCGCCGGGTTCGCGGGGCTGTACATGCTCTACCGCCTGCGTCAGCTCGGCCTCTCGGTGCGGGTTTACGAGGCGGGCAGCGGCGTGGGCGGCACGTGGTTCTGGAACCGCTACCCGGGCGCGCGCTGCGATATCCCCAGCATGGATTACTCCTATTCGTTCTCGCCCGAGCTCCAGCAGGAATGGCAGTGGACCGAGCGATACGCCACCCAGCCGGAGATCCTGCGCTATCTCGACCACGTCGCGGACAGGTTCGCCCTCCGCCGGGACATCCAGCTGAGGACGCGCGTGACCGCGGCTGCCTTCGACGAGGCCGCGGATCGGTGGGCGATCCGGACCGACGACGGCGCGAGCGTGTCCGCCAGGTTCCTGATCATGGCGACAGGCTGCCTGTCCGTCGCGAAGACGCCCGATCTCAAGGGGATCGAGCGCTTCCAGGGCGAGCGGCACCACACGAGCTGCTGGCCGCCGGGGGGCGTCGACTTCACCGGCAAGCGCGTCGGCGTCATCGGCACGGGCTCGACCGGCGTCCAGGTCATCCCCGGGATCGCCGAGCAGGCGGCCCGCCTCGTCGTCTTCCAGCGGACCCCGTGCTTCAGCGTGCCCGCGCGCAACGCGCCCCTCGACCCGGCGTACGCGTCGTCGATGAAGGCGAGCTATGCCGAGTACCGGCGCAAGGCCCGCGAGACCCGCGCCGGGATCGTCATGGAGGTCAACCCGAAGTCCGCGCTGGAGGTGTCGCCCGAGGAGCGGGAGCGCGCGTACGAGGCGCGGTGGGCGCAGGGCGGCACCGCCTTTCTCGCCACGTTCTCGGACGTGATGCGCTCCCGGGAGGCCAACGAGACCGCCGCCGAGTTCGTCCGATCCCGGATCCGCGCGACGGTCCGCGACCCGGCCGTCGCCGAGGCGCTGTGCCCGAGGGAGTATCCGCTCGGCACCCGGCGCCTCTGCGTCGACACCCGCTATTACGAGACGTTCAACCGGGACAACGTCACCCTGGTCGACGTGAAGGCGTCGCCGATCGAGGAGATCACGCCCACGGGGCTCCGGACGCGGAGCGGGGAGCACGCGCTGGACAGCCTCGTGTTCGCGACGGGCTTCGACGCCATGACGGGCGCGCTGACAAGCGTCGATCTCCGGGGGAGGGGCGGCGCGTCGCTGAAGCGGAAGTGGGCCGGCGGCCCGCGCACGTACCTCGGCATCGCCGTCGCTGGATTCCCGAACCTGTTCACCGTCACCGGCCCCGGCAGCCCGTCCGTGTTCAGCAACGCGGTCGTCTCCATCGAGCAGCACGTGGAGTGGATCGCGGACTGCATCGCGTACCTGCGGGAGCGCGGCTTCGAGCGCATCGAGGCCACCCCCGAGGCGGAGGACAGGTGGGTTGCGCACGTCAAGGAGGTGGCCGACGGCACGCTCTATCCCCTGGCCAACTCCTGGTACATCGGGGCCAACATCCCCGGCAAGCCGCGCGTCCTCATGCCGTATGCCGGCGGCGTAGGGGCCTACAGGAAGAGGTGCGAGGAGATCGCCGCCCAGCATTACGAGGGGTTCGCGCTGTCGAGGGCGGGGTGAAGGACAGCGGCGGGCGGGCTCCCTGCCCGGCTCCCCGTCTGCGGGCGAGCAGGAATCCAACGCGCGAAAGCACCCCTCCCGCAGAGCCCCCGCAATATGGATGATGAATGCCGCTCGAGCGCCGCGCACCGAAGCGTCACGACCTGGCGCTCGGCCCGCATCCACCCGGCATCGGAGATGCACGCGCCTTCCCGCAGAGCCTGGTTGTGCCACGGCCTCAGCTATCGTAGGGTAAATGCTGCTCGTGGACGGGACGACGTTGAACGGCAGGTACACGCTTGGCCGATTGATCGGCAGGGGTGGAATGGGGGCTGTTTACGAGGCCGACGATGTCGCGCTCGAGCGCCGCGTCGCCGTGAAGATCCTCTCCCCGGAGCTTGCCCATGGCCGGTCCGCCCTGGGCCGGTTCGAGCGCGAGGCGAGGGCGGCGAGCGCCATCCGGACCGAGCACATCGTCCGCGTGCTCGACGCCGGCGTGGACCAGGAGACGGGCTCGCCGTTCCTGGTGATGGAGCTGCTCCGCGGCGAGGATCTCGCGCAGCTCCTCGACCGCCTCGGCCCGCTGCCTCCCAGGCTCGCGCTCCGGATCGTGGCCCAGGCGTGCGTCGGCCTGCAGAAGGCGCACGAAGCCGGGGTCCTGCACCGGGACATCAAGCCGGCGAACCTGTTCCTCGCGCGGGGCGAGGAGGGCGGCGGGCTCGTCGTCAAGCTGCTCGACTTCGGCGTCGCCAAGATCCGGCCAAGCCACGATCCTCGCCGAGAGACCACGGGATTGACGCGGTCCGGGTACACGCTCGGGACGCCGCGCTACATGTCCCCCGAGCAAGCGCGGGCCATCAAGGACATCGATCATCGGACCGACGTCTGGTCGCTCGGGGTCGTGCTTTACCGCGCGCTGGCCGGGCGAACACCGACCGAGGACGTGAAGGCCGTCGGCGATCTCATCGCCGCCCTGGTCGTCGACCTGCCCGCGCCGGTCCAGGACTTCGCGCCGTGGGTCTCGCCCGAGATCGCCGCTGTCATCGACGGCGCGCTCCAGTACCAGCCGGCCGACCGGTATCCGAGCGCCTCGGCGATGCTCGACGCGATCCTGCCGCTGCTCGGCGACGACCCGCTCTCGCTGGACGAGAGCATGCTTGTCCCCCTGGAGCCGTCCGCGCGCCTCACCCTCGCCCCGCGGTTCGAGCCCCGGGTGAGGGCGCCCGTGCCCCGGCGGTCCAGGATCCATGCGGCCGGCGCGGAGCGGTGGAAGGGCCTCCTCGAGGGCAGCATGACGGCGCTCGCGCACGAGACGACGCTCAGTGAAGACTACCGCGTCCACGAGCGACCGCCGAGCGAGCCCGCGCCGCCGCCGCGCCGGGGCCTGAGGAGATTGCCGCTCTCGGCCCTCGCGTTGCTCGCCGCGAGCCTCGGCTGGGCTGCGATGCACCGGCCGGCCGACGCGCCCAGGACGGCGTTCTCCGGTGTGCAGCGTGCGATCCGCGGCGCGCTGGAGGTGCCCTCCGTCCAGCGCCCCGCGCCCTCACCGACGCCCGAGCCATCCGCCTTCGCGCGCCGGCGAGGGCTGGCGGACGTCCTCGAGGAGCCCTCGGTCGAGATCGACGGGGTGCCTGCGGCCCTGAAGGGCGGGGGACCTCGGCCCGCAGCGGCGGCGAGCGCGGCGCCTGCCTCCGGGGACACGAGCGACCCGCTCATGCCTCAGCGCTTCGAGTAGCCGCGCTCGAGGGGGGGTGCAGTCATCGGAACATGAAGGCGGGAAGGCGGGAAGAAAACCTTCATGATCTTCCCGACTTACCGACCTCATGGGAAACCTCTCCGGGCCAATGGCAGCACCCCCGCGCGGTCAGCGGAACTCGTCGACGTTCATGTTGTACCGCCGGAGCCACCGGTGCACCTGCGCGCGATCTCTTCCGAGCTCGCGCGCCACC
>JAICEP010000638.1 GCA_025924095.1 Sorangium sp. | reverse complement strand
AGGTGCTCCTCAACCTCCTCGTCAACGCGCTCGACGCGGTCTCGCGCCGCCCGCCCGAGGCGCGCCTCGTGGTGGTACGGGCCCGCCCGGCCGACGGCGGCGGCGTCGAGCTCTCGGTGGCAGATTCCGGCGAGGGCGTCCCACCGGCGGACCTCGAGCGGATCTTCGAGCCGTTCGTCACGACGAAGGCCCAGGGGCTCGGCGTGGGCCTCGCCATCAGCCGCTCGATCGTGGAGGCGCACGGCGGCCGGCTGTGGGCCGAGCGCGGCCCCGGCGAGGGCGCGACGTTCCGCTGCGCCCTGCCGGTCTGGGACGAGGCCAAGGGCGCTCCCTGAGACCAAGGTCCCATGGCGGACCGCAGTGGGTGCGTGTCACAGAGTTCCCGTCATGGCAGCGCCTCGATCCCGCGCTCAGGTCGCTGAGGGTGTCCGAGGCGGCGAGGCGCTGGAACCGCGCGCCGACCCGCTGGCATCGGGCTCCCGGCTGGCGCGCGCCCGCCCGCCGCTCGTCCTGCTGGTGGACGGCGATCCCGGCAGCCGCGCGCTGCTCTCGGCGGCCCTCGCGGGTCAGCCGTTCGATCTCGCGGAGGCCGGCGATGGGGAGGCGGCGCTGGAGCAGGTCCGGTGCGAGGAGCCCGATCTGGTCCTGCTCGACGCCGCGATGCCGGGCCTCTCCGGCTTCGAGATCTGCCGCCGCCTCAAGGAGGACCCGGCGACGCACGAGATCCCGGTCCTGTTCATGACCGTGCTCGCCGACTCGGCGGGCCGGGCGCGGGGGATCGAGCTCGGCGCGGTCGATTGCGTGACCAGGCCGTTCGTCCGCGAGGAGCTCGTGGCCCGCGTGCGGGCGCAGCTCGCCGCGCGCGCGGCGACGAGGGCGTTCTCGGAGATGCACGAGGAGCTCGCGCGCGCCCGGGCCTCGCTGGAGCTCGATGTGGCGCGGCGGACCGAGGCGCTGCGCGCGGAGATCCGGCGCCTCGAGCGCAAGATCGAGCTGAGCCGGGCCGCCGAGAGCGAGGCGCAGCGGGCGCAGGAGGAGCTCGCGTGCCTGAACCGGGTGTCGGCGATGAGCGAGCTGGCGGCCTCGATCGCGCACGAGCTGAACCAGCCGCTCGCCGCGATCCTGAGCAACGCGCAGGCGGCGCAGCGGCTGCTCGCGCGGACCCCGCCCGATGTCGCCGAGGTGCGCGCCGCGCTCGACGACATCGTGGCGGACGACCACCGCGCCGCGAAGGTCATCCAGCGGATGCGCGCGAGGCTCCGCAAAGGCGAGCTCAGCGCGGCCGCGCTGGACCTGAACGAGCTCGTCCGCGAGGCGCGCCGGCTCCTGGCCGGCGCCGCCCTCCGCGCGGGCGCGACCCTGCAGACAGCGCTCGCGCCGGGCCTGCCGCGCGTCCGGGGCGACGGCGCCGAGCTGCAGCAGGTGCTCTGCAACCTGCTCGTCAACGCGTTCGATGCGGTCTCCAGCGGTCCGCCCGAGGCGCGCCGCGTGGTGGTCCGGACGCGGGTGGGCGGCGCAGGCCGCGTCGAGCTCTCGGTGGCGGACTCCGGCGAGGGGGTCCCGCCCGAGGATCTCGAGCGGATCTTCGAGCCGTTCGTCACGACGAAGGCCCGCGGGCTCGGCGTGGGCCTCGCGATCAGCCGCTCGATCGTGGAGGCGCACGGCGGCCGGCTGTGGGCCGAGCGCGGCCCCGGCGAGGGGGCGACGTTCCGCTGCGCGCTGCCGGCGTGGGACGAGGGCGCGCGCCCGGCAGGGTGATCCTGGCGCGTCGCGCCCGACGCCGGGCGTTGCATGGAGCGCCCCCGGGATGAGCTGAGGCAGCTTGTCTCATCCGTGGCTCCCTGCCGCGGGTGAGCCTTCTCCGGAGGCGAGGCGATGGGCAGGCCGCGGCCCGGTGAACTCTGTAAATCACCGTATTCACAAAGGATTCCAGGTGCCCGCTCGCGGCGGCACCGTTCGTGTAACGGCCGCCTCCCACGTACCGGGCCCGGCCTTCGCGCCGGGTCCTTTTCAGCACAACGGAGGAGGTACCCATGACGCAGGCAAGCAATCCGAGGTGGTGGGATGAGCAGAGGACGTCCGGCTGGGAGCGCGTGAAGGAAGCGCTGCGCCGCGACTGGGAGCAGACCAAGGCGGACTTCACCAACAACAAGGGGCAGGAGCTCAACCAGGACGTCGACGACACGGTGAAGCAGGCGCTCGGCAAGCAGCCGATCCCGCCGCGCCACGTGCCGAACAGCGACTGGGACGAGGTCGAGCCGGGGCTGCGCTACGGCTGGGGCGCGGCGGGCCAGTACAGCGAGCACCACGACTGGGACGATCGGGTCGAGAGCAAGCTCAGGGAGGAGTGGACCGATCTCAAGAGCGGTCGCACGTGGGACGAGGCGAAGGGCACCGTGCGGCGCGGGTGGGAGTCGGCGCGGCGCAAGGCGTCCTGAGAGGCGCGCGCAAGGGCGGCGGCCGGACCTGAGAGCCCCGGGCACGCTGCGGGCTGGGCCTGGCACGGCCGCCGCCTTTCGTTGGCCATCCGATGGATGCAAAGGAGAACGGGGAATGAAGGTTCTTGTGACCGGCGGCACAGGGGTGGTGGGCCCGGAGGTGGTGCGGCGACTCCTGCGGAGAGGGCACAGCGTCCGGCTCCTGTCGCGCCACGCGAGCGACGATCGCAGGTCGTTCGAGGGCGATGTCGAGGCGTTCGACGGCAACATCGGCGACGCCGCGTCGGTGCACGGCGCCGCCGAGGGGTGCGACGCGGTGATCCACCTGGCGGCCGTCGTCGCCGAGCGGCCGCCGGAGGTCACGTTCGAGAGCGTCAACGTCGAGGGCACACGCAACCTCGTCGCCGAGGCCGAGCGGGCGCGCGTCCAGCGCCTCGTCTATGTCTCATCGCTCGGGGCCGATCGCGGCGAGTCGGACTACCATCGCTCGAAGAAGCAAGGCGAGGAGATCTGCCGCACGTTCTCGCGCGAGTGGATCATCGTCCGCCCCGGCAATGTCTTCGGCCCGGGCGACGACCAGGTCTCGCTCCTGCTCAAGATGATGCGCACGCTGCCGGTCGTGCCGCTCGTCGGGAAGGGCGACGATCCGTTCCAGCCGATCTGGTGCGAGGACTGCGGCGAGGCGCTCGCCGCCGCGGTCGAGCGCGCCGACCTCGCAGGGCGCGAGCTCGACCTGGCGGGCCCGGAGGTGACCTCGATGAACAAGGTGCTCGACCGCTTCGAGGCCATGACCGACCGGCACCCGGCCCGGCTCCCGCTGCCGGCGTGGATCGAGTCGACCGGGGCGAAGCTCGCGGCGAAATTCGGCATCGAGACGCCCGTCAACGCCGACCAGATCACGATGGTGACCGAGGGCAACGTCATCCCCGAGGGGCGCGAGAACGCCCTCGACGTGCTCGGCGTCAAGGCGACACCCCTCGACGAGAGCCTGGCCAAGCTCGGCGACTCGCTGCCCGAGCAGCTCCCGTCCGAGGGGCTCGGCCCGATGCACCGCAAGATCTACAGCGCCGAGATCCGCGGGGCGCGCTTCGACGCCGAGGGGCTCATCGCGCTCGTGCGCGACGAGCTCCCGGAGCTGACCCCCCGCAAGACGGTCGTCGTCGGGGCCGAGCCCGAGAGCCCGACGCGCATCGCGCCGGGCGCGACGCTCACGATGGCGCTGCCGCTGCGCGGGCACGTCCAGGTGCGCGTCGAGGAGGTCTCGGCCCGCACGATCACCCTCGCCACCCTCGAGGGCCACCCGCTCGCCGGCGCCGTGCGCTTCCTGGCCGAGCCCGCGCCCGGAGGCGACGGGGCGGTCCGTTTCGAGGTGCAGACGTGGAACCGCGCCTCGACCCTCGCCGACCTCCTGGTGATGGAGACCCTCGGCGGGGCGATCCAGACGTACACGTGGACCTCGCTCGTCGAGACCCTGATCGAGCGCAGCGGCGGCCGCGCCGAGAAGGGCGTCGAGGTGATCCGCGACGACCCCGACGAGCGCGAGGGCAAGGCGTTCGAGCGCTGGCTGGAGGAGCTCATCCTCCGCCGCGTCCGGAGCGACGGCGCCGCCGCCCCGGCGTGCTAGGGGACAGGCGCTCCGCGCGGCGCTCGCGCCCGCCGCAGAGCAGAGCGAGCCGCCGTGTCCCACCCCCTCGTCATCCACGATGCGCTGACCGCCCCGGCCGCGCTCCTCAGCTGGAGCGCCGTGCGCGCGTCGGGGCCCGGCGGCCAGAACGTCAACAAGGTCGCCTCCAAGGTCGAGCTGCGGTTCGACTTCGCCGCGTGGCCGGAGCTCGACGAGGGCGCCAAGACGCGGCTGTACGCGCTGGCGCATGGCCGGCTCGACGCCGAGGGGCGCCTGCTCATAGTAAGTCAGCTCACGCGTGATCAGCAGCGCAACCTGGACGATGCGCGCGAGAAGCTGCGCGCGCTGATCCTTCGCGCGCTCGTGGTGCCGGTGCTGCGGAGGCCGACGCGGCCGACGCGGGCGTCGAAGAGGAGGCGGCTCGACGAGAAGCGGCGCACGAGCGAGAAGAAGCACGTGCGCCGCAGCGGGGGGAGCGACTGACGGCGACCGTCAACGCTTGCGCCGGGAGCCCGCGACGACCTCGGCCGCCGTGGCCGCGGTGGCCGCGCGCTTGAGCCATCGCCGCAGCTGGGTCGGATCGTCGCAGCCGGCGATCGTGCGAGCCACCTTGGCCGGCACCACGACCCCGCGCGCTTGCAGCACCGTGGTGATGGCCTCCTGCGCCATCCTGAGCTCGCCGAGCAGCGCGCCGCGCGCCTCGCCGAGCGCCTCGCCGAGCGCCGCGCCGCGCGCCTCGCCGAGCGCCGCGCCGCGCGCCTCGCCCT
>JAICEP010000637.1 GCA_025924095.1 Sorangium sp. | reverse complement strand
TCCTTCGCGAACGCCCCCCTCGCCCGACGCCGACAGCGTCCCGATCCTCCCGCTCCGCAACTCGGTCCTGTTCCCCATGTCGGTCGTGCCGATCAACGTCGGCCGGCCGCGGAGCGTGCGCCTCGTCGAGGATCTCCTCGGCCGCGAGCGCGCGCTGGTCGGCGTGATCAGCCAGCGGTCGCCGGACGTGGACGAGCCGACGTTCAAGGAGCTCTATTCCGTCGGGACCATCGCCCGCGTCGTGAAGGTCATCCGGCTCGGCCCGAACAACTACTCGGTCGTGCTGAACGGGCTCGGCCGCTTCCGCATGAAGGCGGCGTTCTCGCTGGAGCCGTACATGCGCGCGCGGATCGAGCGCATCCCGGAGTCGCTCGTGCGCGACGTGGAGCTCGAGGCGCTCGGCGCGGGCCTGCGCGAGGCGACGCGCGAGGTGCTCGGCCTCATGCCGAACCTGCCGCGCGACACCGCGGGCATCCTCGACAACGTGCGCGAGCCCGGCGCGCTGGCGGATCTCATCGCCTCGAACTTCCCGCAGGCGCAGGCGTCGGTCGGCGACAAGCAGGAGATCCTCGAGGCGTTCGACGTGAAGGCGCGCGTCCGCCTCGTGCTCGCGATGGTCGGCCGGCAGCTCGAGGTGCTGCGGGTGAAGAAGGAGATCTCCTCCATGGTGCAGGAGGAGATGGGCAAATCGCAGCGCGAGTACATCCTCCGGCAGCAGATGAAGTCGATCAAGGAGGAGCTCGGCGAGGGCGGCGACGACGACGAGATCGAGGAGCTCCGCGAGCGGATCCGCCGCGCCAAGGTGCCGGCGGAGGTCGACAAGGTCGTGCGCAAGCAGCTCAGCCGGCTGCGCTCGATGGCGCAGCAGTCGGCCGAGTTCAACGTGACAAAGACCTACCTCGAGTGGATCGCGGATCTGCCGTGGTCCAAGACGACGGTGGACAAGCTCAGCGTCGAGAGCGTGCGGCGCTGCCTCGACGAGGATCACCTCGGGCTGGAGAAGGTGAAGAAGCGGGTCGTCGAGTACTCGGCGATCCGGCAGCTCCGCTCGGACAAGAAGGGGCCGATCCTGCTCTTCATCGGGCCGCCCGGCGTCGGCAAGACGTCGCTCGGCAAGTCGATCGCGCGCAGCATGGGGCGGCGCTACGAGCGCATCGCGCTCGGCGGCGTGCGCGACGAGGCGGAGATCCGGGGGCACCAGCGCACGTACGTCGGCGCGCTGCCCGGGCGCATCCTGCAGGCGCTCAAGAAGGCGGGGACCAGGAACCCGGTGCTCGTGCTCGACGAGGTCGACAAGATGGGCGTCGATCTGCGCGGCGATCCGGCGGCGGCGCTCCTCGAGGTGCTCGATCCCGAGCAGAACTCGACCTTCCAGGATCACTACCTCGACCTGCCGTTCGATCTGTCGCAGGTGATGTTCCTCGCGACGGCGAACAACTGGGACGGCATCCCGGGGCCGCTCGTCGACCGCATGGAGGTCATCGAGGTGCCCGGCTACACGCGGACCGACAAGCTCGGGATCGCGCGGGAGTTCCTTGTGCCGAAGCAGCTGTCGGCGCACGGGCTCACGGACGAGCGGCTGGAGTTCACGGAGCCGGGCATCGCGGCGATCATCGATCACTACACGCGCGAGGCGGGGGTGCGCGGCCTGGAGCGGCAGATCGCGGCGGTGTGCCGCTCCACGGCGGTGAAGGTCGCGGAGGGCCAGGACGTGCGCGAGGTGGCGGCGCCCGAGCACGTGGAGCAGGTGCTCGGTCCGCACAAGCACCGCCCCGAGCTCGCCGAGCGGTCGCTCCAGCCCGGGGTCGCGACCGGCCTCGCGTGGACGCCGGCGGGCGGCGAGATCCTCTTCATCGAGGCGACGAAGATGCCGGGCAAGGGCAACGTGGTGCTCACCGGCAACATGCGGAACGTGATGCAGGAGTCGGCGAGCACGGCGGTGAGCTTCGTGCGCAGCAAGGCCGAACGGCTGCACCTCGATCCGGAGTGGCTCAAGGAGATCGATCTGCACGTGCACATCCCGCAGCACGGCACGCCGAAGGACGGGCCGAGCGCGGGGGTGACGATGTTCTCCGCGGTGGCGTCGCTGCTGCTCGGCGCGTCGGTGCGCAGCGACATCGCGATGACGGGGGAGATCTCGCTGCGCGGGCGGGTGATGCCGGTCGGCGGCATCAAGGAGAAGCTGCTCGCGGCGCACCGGGCCGGCATCCGGCACGTGCTCATCCCGGCCAAGAACCGGCGCGACCTCGAGGATGTGCCGCAGGACGTCAAGGACCAGGTCAAGATCACGATGGTGTCCTCGATGGAAGAGATCCTGCCGATCGTCCTGGAGCCGCCGCGGCGCGCGCCGGCGCAGACCGCGTCGGCGGACGAGGTCGAGGAGCAGGCCGGGGCGTAAGCGGGGGCTTCCGAGCGGGGCGGCCCAAGGAGAGCTGCGTCGCGCGCGCCACGGCCCGCACGGCCCGCGCCCGCGAGGTGGCTAACCGTGGCACGCGCGCACGAACCCGCAGCGCAGCCTGCGGCACGCTTCGACCGGGATCCCGTCGAAGCGACCCTCGGCCCTCGCCTCGGAGAAGCGCTCGGCGAGCCGGGCGAGCTCGCGCTCGAACCGCGCGTGCTCCTCGTCGGCGATCGAGCCCACGGGGCCCGAGGCCTTGAGCCACGCGGGCTCCACCTCGGCGCCGACGAACAGCACACCCGCGCGGATCGGGCGGTCCGGATGGCGCCTCCGCAACGCGAGCGCGTACGCCCGCAGGCGGAGCTCGTAGGGCGCGAGATCCGCCCGAGGTCGCGCGCGCTTGTACTCGATGACATCGACGAGCCCGCTCGGATGCAGCACCACCAGATCGAGCGCGAGCGCCAGCGCGAGCCTCGCCCCGCGCCGCTCTCCGGCGCTCTGGGGGTCGATATCGAGCACGAGCGCCTCCTCCCGGAGGAGCGCGGCCTCCTCGCCGCGCACCGCCCGCGCATAGGGCCCCCCCAGGAAGCGGGCGATGCCCTCGGCGACGCGCGGCGTGTCCGGGCCATGGGGCGCGAGCCCCTCGAAGGCGAGCCGCGCGACGACGTCCGCGGCCTCGGTCGGTTCACCCCAGCGCGCGCGCGGCCAGCGCTGGAGCACGCGGTGCGCGGCGCGGCCAGCAGGGCGAGGGTCGGCGCCGTCGTCGAGCTCGACACGCTCCTCGCCCGGCAGCTCAGCCGGGCCCTCGGCGTCGAACAGGCCGAGCTGACCCTCGCCCGGGGGCTCGCTGATCCCGAGGAGGTGCCTCAGTCGGAAGCGGCGCGAGCACGCCTGGAACGTCGCGAGCGACGCGGTCGCGATCCGCACGGTCTGCGCGCGCGCAGGCTCCGTCGCCGGCGCCGCCCGGGGGATCAGTGCGGCGCGCGCGTAAGCGTCGGTGCCAGGGGCCGGCGGCCTGGCCTCCGCGAGCAACGCGCGGGCCTCGAGCGTCGCGCCGATCGTGCCGGCGAGCGGCGCGGGATCCTCGGCGTTCGCCGTCCCCTTCAGCGTGAGCCACGCCGAGCCGCTGCGCGGCTTGACCGCGGCGCCGACGAGCACGAGCTCGCGGCGGGCGCGGGTGATCGCGACGTACGTGAGCCGCTGCCGCTCGGCCCGCTCCCGCGCCCGCACCTCGGCGCGCGCCGCCTGGAGCGCGGGCGTGCTGAGGGGCAACGACGGCCCGTGCGCCGACCCCTCGACGTCGTGGAGCGAGCCGAGCCGCGACGGCCGGTCGACGCGCCGCGCGTGGTGGCGCACGAGCAGGGCGGCAGGGACGTCCCCCGCGGCGGGGATGTAGCTCAGGCCGGGCTGATCCGCGCGGGGCTCCGCGTTGAGATCCAGGAGCACCACGGCCGGGAAATCGAGCCCCTTGCTGGCGTGGATCGTCGTGAGCCGCACGGCGTCGTCCTCGGGGGAGAAGACGGCGGCCTCCGGCTCGTCCGCCTCGTCGCGGATCCGGCGCTCCAGCCAGCGGGCGAAGCTCGCGAGCGAGCCCCCTCGCCGGCGGGCGATGGAGATCAGCCGATCGACGTTGCCGAGCCGGGCCTGAGCGCGGGGGAGCGCGGCGAGGACGCGGTCGAGATCGAACGCGGAGACCGCGGCGCGGATCGCCTCGCCAGGCGTCGAGCGGAGCGCCGCGCGGCGCAGCCCGGCGAAGCGGGCGCGGAACGCCTCGAGGCGCTCGCGATCCGCCGCGGACAGCCGCGCGAGCGCGGGGAGGGGGCGCGCGTCGCCGGGGCCATCGTCCTCCGGCCAGGGCGCCCGGCCCCCCTGCGCCCCGGCGGCGCTCGTCCAGCGGCCGAGCAGCGGGACCGTGAGGCCGCGGCCAGGAGGCGCGAGGACCGCGAGCGCCGTGTCGGAGAGCGCCACCATCGGGCCACGGAGGACCGTCGCGAGCGCCAGTCGATCGCGCGGGTCGAGCAGCAGGCGGAGGATCGCGGCCACGTCGCGCACCTCGGCCGCGTCGAAGAGCGCGCGACCCGCCACCACGTACGGAATCTCGAGGCGCGCGAGGGCGAGCTCGACGAGCGGGATCGTGCTCCGGCGCCGGGCGAGCACGGCGACGTCGCGGAAGCGCAGATCGCCGCCCGCTGGCTCGGCCGCGCCCGCGCCGCGGACGCGCCGCGCGATGTACGCGGCCGCGATCAGCGCCTCGCGCAGCTGCCCCCGCGCGTCGCGGACGAGCGCGTCGACCCCGTCCGCGGCGCTGCCGTCATCGTCGATGAGCGCGACCTCCGTCGGGCCCTGCGCGGCCCCGCCCGGCGCCGCGACGAGGTGCTCCGCCGCGCTGTAGGCGATCTCGAACTCGCGCGGCGCGCCTGCGCCGCCCTCGCGCG
>JAICEP010000636.1 GCA_025924095.1 Sorangium sp. | reverse complement strand
TCGGCGGCTGGGGCTTCCGGCCCTGGGGCGGCTGGGGCGGTTGGGGCGGCTGGGGCGGCGGCTGCGGCAGCTTCTGCGGCATCTAGCGAGGAGCGCCGCCGGCCGCGGCTTCTGCTCCAGGGGCGCGGCCGAGGGGCCGATGAACGCGGCGCCGTGACCCGGTCCTCGTCACGGCGCCGCGCCTGGGCCCTTACGGCCGCGCGACAAGGCCCTCGCGATGTCCGGAGTCACCGAGGCTTCCTCGTCCCCCCGCGAGGGAGCCTCGGGCTCCAGGGGGCGCCCAGCAGCCCGCGGACGCGCCGCGTGCTCCTCGCGCCCCCCGGGACACGCCTGGATCAGGCGTCGGCCTCGGCGAGGCTCGGGATGCGGTTCACGAGGAAGCGGGTCCTCATGTAGCACCACCACGTGAGCCCCATGCAGGTGAGATAGAAGACGAAGAAATACATGAGCGCCGTCGAGGCCCCGCCCGTCGCCTTGATCGAGGCGCCGAAGCTCCGCGGGATGAAGAAGCCGCCGAGCGCCCCGAGCGCCGAGGTGAACCCGAGGACGGCGGCGCTCTGGCGGCGCGCGGTGATCAGCGCCTCCTCGCGCGCCGCCTCGCCCCTGCCCTGTGCCGCGCGGAGATGGTCGCGCCGGAAGAGGATGGGGACCATCCGGAAGGTGGAGCCGTTGCCGATGCCGGTCGTGATGAACATGACCATGAACATCGTGACGACCCCGGCGTAGCTCTTCTCGTCGAGGAAGTGGATGATCCCGAGCGACGAGAGGCCCATCACCACGAAGTTGCAGAACGTGATGCGCGCTCCGCCGATCTTGTCCGCGAGGTAGCCGCCCAGCGGGCGGGCCACCGAGCCGATGAGCGCGCCCAGGAACGTGAGCTCGAGCGTCACGGTGGGGAACTGCATCTTGAGCAGGAGCGGGAGGGCCGCCGAGTAGCCGATGAACGAGCCGAATGTCCCGATGTACAGCCAGGCGATGATCCAGGTGTGCTTGTTCTTTGTGGCGGCCAACTGGTCTTTGAAATTCGACTTCGCCGACGCCAGGTTGTTCATGAAGAAATACGCGCCAGCCGCCGAGATGAGGATGAACGGGATCCACATCAGCCCGGCGTTCTGCAGGTAAATCCCCGACTCGGTGTGGTACCCGCCGATCGCCGTCGCGACCGCGCCGGGCCCGACGAGGAGGGGCACGATGAGCTGCACATTGCTGACGCCGACGTTGCCGCCGGCGGCGTTGAGCCCGAGCGCCAGCCCCTTCTTCTTGTCCGGATAGAAGAACGAGATGTTCGTCATGCTGGAGGCGAAGTTGCCCCCGCCGAGCCCCGCGGTCCCCGCCGCGATCGCCATCATCCAGAACGGCGTGTCGGGCCTGGTCACGAGCACCGAGAGCGAGATCGCGGGAATCAGCAGCAAGAGCGCGCTGACGACGGTCCAGTTGCGCCCGCCGAACCTCGGGACGGCGAACGTGTAAGGGAACCGGATCAGCGCGCCGACGAGGCCCGGGATCGCGACCAGCAGGAAGAGCTGGTCCATCGTGTAGTTGAAGCCGACCTTGGGGAGCCGGGTGGCCGTCACGCTCCAGAGCAGCCAGACGGAAAAGCCGATGTTCTCGGCGATAATCGACCAGATGAGGTTCCGACGGGCGATCCGCTTCCCTGTCTTCTCCCAGAACGCATCATCATCGGGATTCCACTCGGTAATCAAAGTCGACATCTGTCCTCCTCACCGAGACCGGTGCGCGGCCGCCTTGAAACATGGCGAGTCGAAGCCGCCGCCTTCCGATCAATTCCTGCTCTGCATCGGCCCTCGCGTCATACCGGTGGAGATCCAAAATCGGAGTTTCTCGTGTGTTTCCGAACCGTTTCGACGCATTTTTCCCGCGCGGCGTCGATCTCGTGGACGGTCGACGGCGCGGCGACGACAGCGCACGACGCCGCGCGGTGTCCCGGCTCTATCGAGCTGAGGCGGTGTGCGTCGAGCCCCCGCGCGTCGGGGCGACGCGCTCGGGCGGCGCCTCGATCTGGCCGAGCTTCTCCGCTCGATCGGCCACCCAGAAGCGCTCCGCGTCTGCCGCGCTCCAGGCGGACTCGTCCAGCAGCGGGAGGAGCGCGTCGAACAGGGCGCGCGCGCTCTGGAAGCGGTGGCGCGGGTCCTTGGCGAGGCACCGCAGGACGAGGCGGTCGATCGCGCGGGGGACGACCGGGCCGCGGCGCACCGACGGCGCGAGGGGCGCCTTCGTCATGTGCGCGACGAAGAGCTGCCCGGACGACGAGCCCTCGAACGGCAGCTCCCCGGTGAGGAGGAAATAGAGCGTGCCGCCGAGCGAGTAGACGTCGCTGCGCGCATCCGCGCGGTCGCCGCGGCACACCTCGGGCGCCATGTAAGCGGGCGTCCCGCAGAGCATGCCGCTGTTGGTCAGCTCGGCGTCCCGGCCGCCCTCGACCATCCGCGCGACGCCGAAGTCGAGCAGCTTGACGAAGTCGTGATCGTCGCCAGCGCGGGTGACGAAGAGGTTCTGCGGCTTGATGTCCCGGTGGATGATCCCGGCCTCGTGCGCCTCGATGAGCGAGCGGCAGGCCTGCAGGGCGAAGCGCACGGCGCGCGCCACGGGCATGGGGCCGTAGCTGCGCACGATCGCGGCGAGATCCGCCCCGCGCAGGTGCTCCATCGCGATGTAGTAGATGCCGTCGTCGCTCGCGCCGAAGTCGAAGATCCGGATGGTGTGCGGATCGCTGAGCTTGCTGGCCGCGTGCGCCTCCTGCTCGAAGCGCTTCAGCAACGCCGTGTCCGGCGCGTCACGGGTCCTCAGGAGCTTGAGGGCGACGCCGCGCTGGAGCGTCTCGTCCCAGGCGAGCCAGACCTCGCTCATCCCCCCCTTGCCGATCGGCGCCTCGAGCCGATACCTGCCCAGCTTGCGCGCCTGATACACCTGCTGCCGCGCGGCCCAGACGACGTGGCTCGACAGGGCCCCGATCACCCCCGAGGAGGGGACGAAGATGTAATGGCTCGCGGCCGTGAGCAGCGTCGTCGGGTCGAGCCACGCCGCCAGGATCGACGGGGAGAAGATCGCGGCGACGCCCATGACGGCCGGGAAGGCGAGGAACATCGGCGCGGAGGCGACGAGCGCCTTGCCGAACGGCGCCGGCACGAGCGCCGTGCGCAGCAGCACGACGATGGAGAGCCCGTGCATGTACGTGCTGGTCAGGCCGCCGAAATCGAGCGCCATGAGCGAGATGAAGAGCGCGGCCACGAGGAACGCCGCGTCGTACCCGAGCAGCACGACGCGCCCCGAGAGCGTCGGTCGACCCGTGAGCCGGTACACGGCGATGGCGATCGCCTGCTCGATCATGCGCATGACGATGCAGCGCCACACCGGCGCCCCGGGGTACAGCACGGTCGCCATGAACACGTCGACGAGCGTGAACGCGGGCCAGATCCAGAGCGCGACCCGGAAAGCGCGGCGGACCGCGCGACGGACGCTCTCGGTGTCGTGGGCGGACAGAGCGCTCCGCGGCGCGCCGATCGGGCGGGTCTCGCGCTCCCTGAGCATGCGTGACGAGGCCGAGCGCTCAGCGCGGAGAGCCTCTCTGGTCAGCGCACGCTTCATGGCGACACTCGAGGGTCGCCAGAGCCGCGCCGAACGTCAAGCGAGCGTTGCTGGCTTCGGCGCGGCTGGTTTCCTCGGTCACGATGGCGGGCTGCGCCGCTCGCCGTCTCCCACCCAGGATGTCATACCAACAAGGTCACTCGCCGTCCGCCCCGCCGTGTTCGTGCGCTGATCGCATACACGCCCCGAGGTCCGAGGTGATGAATGCCGGCCGCGCCTCCGCGTCGCGGCGCGGGATCGAGCTCGGCGGGCCCGGCCGCTCGGCGCGCGGCGCGCGGCCGAGGTCGCGGCGTCGCCCTGGTCAACCGGCCGGATCCATGCTTGAAAGCTCGCCATCGTGCCGCTCTCGCCTGAAAGCTTTCGCCGGCTGTTCGAAAGCCGCCCCGTCGTCCTCGCGCCCATGGAGGACGTGACGGACGCCGTCTTCCGCCGCATCTGCCGGGAGCTCGGCGCCGAGCTGTGCGTGACGGAGTTCGTCAACGTCGAGGGGCTGCTGCGCGGGTGCAAGACCGCGCGGCGCAAGCTCACCCTGTCCGCCGACGATCAGCCGACGGCGATCCAGATCTACGGCGCCAACCCGGAGCGCCTCGCCGAGGCCGCGCAGGTCGCCGAGCAGGCAGGGCCGGCGTTCCTCGACGTCAACTGCGGCTGCTGGGTGCCGAAGATCGCCGGCCGCGGCGCGGGCGCGGGCTGGCTGCGCGATCCGGAGGCGATGGTGGCGATGGCCCGGCTCGTGACGCGCACGGTCGCGCTCCCGGTCACCGTGAAGACGCGCATCGGCTGGGGACCCGAGTCCCACATGCCGATCGTCGACCTGGCGCGCCGCCTCGAGGACGCCGGCGTCGCCGCGCTCACGATCCACTGCCGCACGGCCCAGATGGGGCACAGCGGCGCGGCCGACTGGAGCTGGGCCGCCCGCGCGCGCGAGGCCGTGTCCATCCCCGTGGTGGTGAACGGCGACATCAAGCCCGCCGACGACGCCGCCCGCGCGCTCCAGGAGACGGGCTGCGCCGGCGTGATGGTCGGCCGCGCCGCGATCGACCACCCCTGGGTCTTCCGCGAGGCCCGGGCCCTGCTCGACCACGGCGCGCGGCTGCCGCCGCCGACGGCCGAGGAGCGCTTCGCCCTGTGCCGCGCGCACCTCCTCGCGAACACCGAGGCGCGAGGCGAGCCGCACGGCGTGCGCGTGACGCGGCGCCACCTGACCGGCTACCTCCGCGGCCTCCCTGGCG
>JAICEP010000635.1 GCA_025924095.1 Sorangium sp. | reverse complement strand
TCGCCGAGGCGCTCGGCCCGCGGGATCTCGACACGCTCACGGCGTTCGCGGAGTTCCTGAAGGCGCGCCGCGCGGCGCGGTCGTTCGCGCACCACGACCACGAGGCCCAGGGCCCGGCGGACGAGGAGTCCGGGCCTGCCTCGCAGGAGATCGCGAGCGAGTCGCGCAGCGACACGGCGTGAGGGCGCGCCGCCGGCGCCGCGATCGCGGCGCCGGGGCGCTGGCCTGAGGGTGGGACGGAAGGAACGGAGGGGAGCGGACCGCTTCGATGACCGAGCGGTCTAGAAGTACCAGTCGGTGCGTGCGCCGATGTAGTGGCCGACGGTCGAGCGGGTCGTGAAGTTGAGGGGGTCCGACTCGTCGCGGAGGCCGAAGGCGCGGATGTACGGCGACTGGTTGTTCAGGACCGCCGCCTCGTTGTAGATGGCGGCCGTGTAGATGAGCTTGAAGTGCGGCCGCGCGCCGGTGCTCAGCTCGCCCGTCGGCACGAGGGTCGGGACGACCGAGAGCTTGATCGCGGTCCCCAGATCCTGCTCGCCGTCCTTGCGCCCCTGGAACGAGGCCTCGACGACGGGGTGGAAGTTCTTGTGCGCGAAGATCGTGGCGTTCGCCTGGACCGAGAAGTCCATCTGCTTCTCGTGGGGGCCCTCGGCGACCGCGGCGCCCGTGGCCTCGTACGCCGCCTTCGTGTAGTGGAAGGTGCCGAGGCCTTCGAGGGCGACGATGTCGCCGATCCGGAAGCCGACGTGCTCGACGGCCTCGATGGCGAAGGAGCCCGAGTAGGTGCCTTCGTCGTTCGGAGCGCCCCAGGTCTGGTACGTCTTCCCACCGCCGGCGGCGCCGTTGGCGATCCCGGTGCCGAAGCGCACGGACGTATCGCTCCAGTTGCCCTGGCCGAGCCCGAGGTGGAGCTTCGCGCCGATGACGCCGCCGACGTCACCCTTGCCGTTGTCGGGCGCATCCTGATCCGGCCCGCGCGTCGCGGCCGGCAGGACGTGGAACTCGCCGTGGACCTTGACGTGGTGCTTGGCCTCGCCGCCGAACTCGAACTTGTAGTTACCGGCGAAGATGGTGCGGAAGCGCTCGACTCCGTTGGCGAAGTTGTAGACGGGGGGGCCGCCAGTGGGCTCGTCCGCCGAGCGCCGGTACCCGAGGATGGCGAGCTTCAGGTTCTCGTACGTGATGCCGCCGCCCTGGCCGCTGAGGTCGTCGAGGTAGAAGTAGTCGCCGATGGGCGCGTACTGCTCGCGGAAGAAGCGCGCGCCGCCCCAGACGCTGAGGCCCGGGACGAGGAAGTTACCGGCCTCGATGTAGGCCTGGTTGAACTGCATCGTGATCGCCTGGCCGTCGTTCGAGCCCGGCTGCATGAACTGCCCGCCGTGCTGACGCCAGATGGCGAAGGTCATCTCGGACTTCACGAAGAAGTCCTGCGGTGTCGCGCCCTTCACCACGTGCGCGACGAACGACGGCTCGGAGTAGTCATCCTCTTCGTAGCGGCCGCCGATGCCGAACCCGAGCAGGTTCAACGACTGGCCCTGGGCCTTCTGCCCGTAGAGCGACCACGCCATGCCGAGGCGCGAGTACCAGTGCCACTCGAAGTTCTCGCTGCCCACGGCGTGGGCCGACTTCGGCGCCGCCGTGAGGCAAATAGCGGAGACGGTAACCAGCCCGAGGGCTCGGACTGCGGCGCGCCGACCCGCGATTCGCATGCTGGGAACCGACGACCTGTCTCTCTTAAGTGATGTCATCGAACGACGCTCCTATCCATGTCTCTGGAGTGTGCTTGTGGTGATGGGGAGGTGATTTGGCCAGATGGCCAGCGCGGCAGAGGAAGCGGCCTATCAAGAGAATCTAAGGTTGGCTCTGTGCGACAGAGCCGCCCGCTGCCACACACGTGGGGCTCGCGGGGGGCACAGTTAACAGGAACGTTCTGTTCATGTCAAAGGTCTCCGAAGCACCCACAGCAGTTTGTTGCCTTCCGCGATGCGTTATTATTAAGTAACCGAAATCACTTGTGTTAGCCCAACCTCGGCCGCTTCCTGGGCCAGGAGCCGAGGCGTCGGATGACGCGATGCACCAAAAGCAGCTCGATCTGGATGAAGCGCTGCCGAAAGAATTTACGCGGCGCCTCGCGCGTTGCGGGGAGTGCGGCGCGCGCGATGCGGACTGGAAGGCTGCATTCGCGCGCCTGGGCGACGCGGGCTTTCGTGCGGCGGCGGAGCCACGTCGAGCGCGCTAGCGCGGATTGTTTCGGGACCTCGAACTTGGTTTTTCGTTTCGAGGCGCCGAGGAGCGTCATTGACGATCGCGGGCGCGCCGCGCGGCCGCGGGATGAAGCCCGCTCTGGGTACGCAATATAACGCAATGCGCCGTAACAGCGTAGCGCGCGACGCAGATCGCGAGCGGGTCAGTCGCGACTGCAGTGCAGCGTGGGGTGGACGCGTTTTCGTCCAGGAAGGGCGTTACGCGGTCGCCTCGATACACGTCATGTCGTTCGCCGCGTGCGGGCAGCGGCGCTCGGGCGCTCGGAGGACAGGCACGGTCCCAGGCGCGCGAGGCGCATTGGCGCGGATCGCTGGCCGGGAGAGCCTGTCGCGGGCCGCGCCGGACGCTCAGCACGCGCCGGCGACTGCGACGCTCACGTCGGTGCCGTCGAGCAGGCGGTTCCAACCGATCTCGTCGAAGGGCTCTGGCAGGCCGTGATTCGTTGTCCCTCGATCTCAAGGGATAGAGTCGACCTGCGTTGTCGCTCCTGCTTGCTTCGAGCAGCCCGGCCCGTGCCCCGTGGGCTCTGTACCCGCCGCAGGCGCTGCAGGCGCTCTGTAGACGCGGCGTCCTCTCACTCACGCGTCACTCGCGCGCTCGCATGCTCAGCGCGCGGACACGATGCTCAGGGAGACCCGGGCCCGCGCGTTCTGGTAGTACGTGTCGAGCGCCTGGGCGAGCCGCTGTGCCACGTACCAGCGCTTCAGCGCCGGGGCGACGTCCTCGTAGCGCTGCTCCTTGAACGGCGTGGCGCCGGAGCGCAGGACGAGCTTGAGCTCGAAATCGCTGGGCTCGAGCATCGGCGCGACCATGCGGTCGAGGTACAGGCTCGCGCGCGCCTGGCGGCGCAGCAGCGCGTCCAGCTCGTCGGAGCTCACCCCCTCGGCGGCCGCCGCGGCGAGGAGGCGCGCGCGGCCGCGGGCGCGCAGCTCCAGCGCGAACCGGGCCGCCTCGGCGCGCTGCGCCACCTCCACCGAGGTCGGCGCCGGCGAGATCGGCAGGCTGGCGAGCAGCGTCTCGGCGATGTGCCGATCGAGCGCGGCGCGGACGTGCCGGTCCCGGTAGAGCCCGGGCTCCGCGTCGGGATCGGCGAGCGCCTCGATGCGCGCCTCGAAGGCGAGCTCCCGCTCGAAGATGAACTGCGGACGACGCACGCCGCCCGTCTCCGGCGCATGCCAGCGCACGACGACGCGGTCGAGCGGCACGGGGGCCGCCGCGGGCGCCGGCGGCGCGACCGCGGCGCCCTGACCGTGGGCGCTCCGCACCGGCGATGCGAGCGCGAGCAGCGCGGTCAGCATCGAGAGGAGCCCGAGGCGGCGCACGGCGGCAGGCTAGCGCAAACCGCGCCGCGCGTCCCAGGCGCAACCACGGCTCGCGGCGGGATCGGGCCGCAGCTATAGAAGGGAGGTATGTACAGGCAGTTCGCGCTCGAGGGCGAGGTCCACGCCTCGCTCGATTGTGTGCCGCTCTCGGTGCGGCGGAAGCTGGACCTCGCAGAGCTCAAGATCTCGCTCGCGGGGTGGCAAGCGCTGTCGCGCGCGGAGCGGCTCGCCCTGTGTCACCTGCCGGTCGACACGGACGAGGAGCTCACCGTCTACGCCGACGTGCTCCGCGGCTTCGCGGTGCGCGCCGGGGTCGACCTCACCCCCCTCGCGAGCGCGCCGGTGCGCCGCGCCGCCTGGGACGCGGAGAGCGTCAGCGCGCGGCTCCGCGAGCGGCTCGGCCCGGACGGCGCGCTCGACGACGCCGCGCTCGGCCGGCTGGCGGCGCTGACCGAGGAGGAGCGCTACGCGATCGTCAAGCTCGCCGATCCGAAGCGCGGGCCCGAGAAGCTGCGCGCGCTGCTCGGCGAACTCGGGCTGTCCCGGGGCGACGGCGGCGAGGGGCCGCCCGGCTGAGCCGCCGCGCGACGCCGCCGTCGCCGCCGGCGCCGCTCGAGCCCATGCCCGCCGCGCTGACCTCCGCCGGGGCGGAGCGTCAGCGCGTCGCGCTCACCACTTCACCATGACCTTCGCCGGGTTGACCTCGGCGGTGACGCGGGGGACGTCAACGAGCACGTCGAGGAAGTCGCTGCCCGGCTGGCTCATGTCGAGCTGCGCCGCCTTGGGCTCCACGCGCGCCATGATCGAGTCGGGGTTGACGGCGCTCACGTCCTCCGGCGTCCCCGTGATCCTCACCTGCACCACCGCCGGCGCGACCGTGGCGCGCGGGATCCCGACCACCTCGACCTTGCGATCGAAGGTCCGCGTGGCGAGCTCGCGCCCGATCTCGAGCGTCGCCATCACGCTGTCGACGTCGTACGTCACGAGCTTCGGCGGCCGATCGAGGGCGAGCTGCCGCTGGTAGGTGCCCTCCGTGAGCCCGCTGATGTCGAACGGCGCGGTGCGCGCGAGCTGCATCACGTCGACCACCGAGCGCGGGCCGCGGGCGTTGACCGCCGGCGGCTCGACCGAGACCATCCCCTTCACGAGGAACCCCTGCGCCGCGTCCCCCGTGCGCGGCACGTGCACCGGGATGGCCCGCACGACCACGTCGTCCCAGCTGAGCTCGATCGTCGACGGGTAAATCTGCTCGAC
>JAICEP010000634.1 GCA_025924095.1 Sorangium sp. | reverse complement strand
TCTTCAAAGGAGGTCGGGCCGCCGTCACTGTCGGGGCGTCCGCCTTTGACATAGGAGAGTTCGACAATGACGTCGAGCAGAGAAACGTCGTCCTGACCGGCAGGTAGTACAGCGCCGCTTCGCGCGGGGTGGTTGGCCTCCACGGCCCGGCAACAGCGCATCAGCCCAGCCCAGCTGGGCGCGCCTGCCTCGTCATTTCGCTCTCGTCTACCCGACCGCGGTGAGCGACGGCGGCGAGCCGCCGTCCGGCGGGGCGACGGCGCGGGGCAGCTCGACCGAGAAGGTCGCGCCGCGCCCCGGCGCGCTCTCCACCCGCACGGCGCCCCCGTGCTGCTCGACGATGAGCCGCACGATCCAGAGGCCGAGGCCGAACCCGCCGTAGTGCATCACCGACGCCGCGCGCTGGAACCGCTCGAAGATGCGCGCGTGGTCGCCGGTCGCGATGCCGATGCCTCGGTCCTCCACGTCGAACCGGACCCGCTCCGCGTCGGCCTCGACGCGCACGTCGATGGGGGCGCCGGCGCCGTACTTCACGGCGTTCGACAGCAGGTTCGTGACCACCTGCTCCATGCGGGCGCGATCCCAGCGCACGAGGACCTCCGGGCACCCGAGCAGCCGGATGGACGAGCCCCGGCGCGCCGCCTCCTCGAACCGCTCGATGCTCTCGCGGAGCAGCGCCACGAGGTCGAAGTCCTCGACGTGGAGCGGCAGGCCCCGCGCCGAGATCCGCGAGACGTCGAGCAGCTCGTTCACGAGATCGCTCAGCCGGAAGACGCTCCGGTGGATGGTCGAGAGCTTGGCGTCGAGCCGCGCCGTGTCCTGGGGAAACTGACCGAGCCGGATCGCCCGGCGCAGGCTCTCCACCTGGAGGAGGAGCGCGGTGAGCGGCGTCTTGAGCTCGTGCGACGCGATGGAGAGGAACTCGTCGCGCACCTGGACCGCGTCCTGGAGGCTCCGGAGCAGCCGCTCGCGCTCCTCCTCCAGCCGGAGCTGCTCCGTCTCGTCGCGGGTGTTCATCACCGCGCCGGCGGGCGCGCCGCCCGCGCGGCGCAGCGGGGACGCGCTCGCGGAGAGGACGCGCACCAGGCCGTCCGGCCGCCGGACCTGCCAGCGGACGCTCTCCACCTTCTCGCCGTGCAGGGCGCGGTGGAGCGGCGTCTCCGCGGCGGACATCGGGGCGCCCTCCGGCGTGGACATGCCCGTCGCGCACGCCCACGCGTCGATCGTGAGCTCCGTGGCCGGCCCGAGCTGCCGCTCCGCCTCCGGGTTCATCAGGCGGACGACGCCGTGCTCGTCCACCATGACGATCCCGTCGCCGCTCTGCCCGATGATGCGCCGCAGGACGGCGTACTCGGCGGCGCGCCTGGCCTCGCTCTCCTGGAGCGCCTCCTCGGCGCGCTTGCGCTCGATCCCCTGGGCGACCATGTCAGCGACCGTCCCGAGCGCGTCGATCACCTGCTCGTGCAGGGGGCTCCGCGCGAACATCGCCATGACGCCGATGAGCCGATCCTCGACGACCAGCGGGTAGCCGGCGAAGGACACCATGCCCTCGCGCCGCGCCCAGTCCTTCTCGCTCACCTGGGGGTCGTGCAGGACGTCGTTCGTCATGTGCGGCCGGAGCTCGCTCGCGATGCGGCCGATCTTGTAGCTGCCCACGGGGATGCGGCTGTGGCGCCCGTCGAGGTGCGTGTACATCCCCGCGCTCGCGTGGAGCTCCAGCACCTGCTCGCGCTCGTCGAGCAGCCAGATGCGGGCGAACGCCGCGCCGAGGTGTCCCCGGATCGCCTCGGCTCCGCGCTGCAGGAGCTCGCGCATCGTGCCGGGGTGGGACAGCGCCGCGCCCACCTCGGCCCGGAGCGCGCTCATGAGCGCCTGGGCGGCGAGCAGCTGCTCGCTCCGCTTCCGCTCGGTGACGTCGACGAACGTGACGATGGCGCCGACGGTCTCGCCTTGCCGGCGGACGGGGCGGGACCAGCACTCGACGGGGAAGGTCGCCCCGTCCGCGCGAAAGAGCAGCTCGTCGGCGAGGTGCGTGGGCTCGCCGCTCCGGAGCGTGTGGCAGATCCGGCACTCCGACTCGGGCAGCGGCGCGCCGCTCTCGCGCGTGTGGTGGATGAGCTGGTGCATGGTGCGCCCGACGAGCTCCGCCTCGTCGCGGTACCCGAGCAGCCGCACGCAGGCCCCGTTGGCGAACGTGCACCGGCCCGCGCGATCGAGCCCGTAGATCCCCTGCTCGGTCGACTCGAGCAGCGCCTGCGCCCGCTCCTCGCTCTCGCGGAGCGCCTCCTCCGCGACCTTCGTCCGCGTCACGTTGGTGGAGAGGCCGCGGGCGACGGGCTCCCTGCCGGCGGGGGCGCCGCGGCGGGCGAGCTCGCTGCTCAGCCACACCGTGCGGCCGTCGGCGGCGATGAAGCGGTGCTCGGTGCGCTCGGTCCCCCCCTCCGCGAGGACCTTGCGCACGAGGGCGAGCAGCCGCGGGCGGTCTTCCGGGTGCTGCTGTCGCCAGAAGAGCCCGTCATCGGCCGCCCAGCGCTCGGCGGCGTGCCCGAACAGCTCGTCCCTCGCCGGCGCGCGGACCACCGACAGCTCGAGCGCGTCGCCGGAGACCTCCCAGACGAGCGCGTCCAGCGCGCCGAGGAGCGCCGGCGCCCACGCGTCCTCGGCCGAGGCGCCCCGCTCGTCTTCGGCGCGCGCCGGGCTCTGCCGCCCGGAGCCCGGTTGCTCCCGAGCTGCGTTCCTCGTCTGATTCTGGACGTCGCTCGCTGGACAGCCCACGTGTCAGGCTAGCATGGGCGCCGCAGCGCGCCGGTGCGGCGGCCGCTCCCGGGGCCTGCGCAGGCCTCCCTCGACGCACGGCAGATCCTTGGCCGGGGCTCCATCGCGGCGGGCGGGCGGCGAACGGCGATCGACAGCCCAGCTCACCCGGGCGGCGCCGCGCCGGATCTCCCCGCGGCGCGCGTGCGGCGTGGATCCGCGCCTGCCGGGTGCGATCGGGGGCGACCTGGGCGAGGATGGCGCCGAGGGGCAGGGACACACCGTGCGGCTCGGGATACGGCTTCAGCTCTTGTTCGCGCTCGGCGCGCTGCTCGTGCTCGCGTTCGTGCCGCTCTTCTTCGCCGTCGCGAACCTCACGCGGGCCACGATGGGCGGCGTGCGCGCGTCGAGCGCCCGCGCGATCGGCCGCGCGATCGCCGGGCACGTCGCCGCGGCGCGGGCGAGCCGGTCCGCGCCGGAGCTCTCGCTGCTGCTCGAGGCGCAGCTCGGGCCGGACGGGGCGTCGGCGATCGGCGTCTACGACGCGGCGGGCGCGCTCGTCGACCGCGCCGGCGAGCCGGAGGTGGCGGCGGCGCTGCCGGCCTCCGTCGAGGCGGGCGCGGAGGTGCTGAGGGCGGCGCGCACCGCGCGGGGGGGCGCGATCCTCGTCATCGTCCCGGAGCAAGCGCGCGAGGCGGCGCCGCGCGCGGATCCGGCGAGCGCGCCGGAGGCCGACGCCGCGCGGCCGCCGCAGGTGGGCTCCGTGGCCGTGCTTGTGCCGACCGACCCGTCGACGGTGCCCGCCGCGCCGCTCGTCCGGATCGTGGCGCTCTACACGGGGGTGGTGGCGCTGGCGCTGCTCGTGTTCGCGTACATCGCGATGACGCGCCTCGTGGTGCGGCCGGTCGACGCGCTGTCGGAGGCCGCGCGCCGCGTGGCCGGCGGGGCGCGCGACCTCGAGGTGCCGCGGGCCGGCGCGCGGGAGCTCGGGGAGCTCGGGGCGAGCCTCGCGCTCATGACGGGCCGCCTCCGGGCCGACGAGGAGTCGCTGCGGGCGAAGATCGCGGAGGTCGAGCGCTACGCGGCGGACCTGAAGAGCGCGCAGGAGCGGCTCGTCCGCTCGGAGCGGCTCGCCTCGGTGGGGCGGCTCGCGGCGGGGCTCGCGCACGAGATCGGCAACCCGATCGCGGCGATCCTCGGCTTCCAGGAGCTGCTGCTCGCCGGGGGCCTCACGCCGGACGAGGAGCGCGAGTTCGTCGAGCGGATGAAGCGCGAGACGGAGCGCATCCACAAGATCCTGCGCGACCTGCTCGACTTCGCGCGGCCGGCGGCGCGCGGCGCGGAGCAGGCCGGGGAGGAGCCCTCCGGCTCGGTGGCGGAGGCGATCGAGGACGTCGTCTCGCTCGTGGCGCCGCAGAGGACGTTCCGCGCGGTCGAGCTCCTGCGGGACGTCGCGCCCGACGTGCCGCCCGTCCCGCTGTCGCACGGGCGGCTCGTGCAGGTGCTCCTGAACCTGCTCCTGAATGCGGCCGACGCGGTGCCGCGCGCCGGGGGGCGCGTGGTGGTGCGCGCGTCGCGGGGCGCGGGCGGGGGCGCGCGGATCGAGGTCGAGGACAACGGGCCGGGGATCGCCGAGGCGGTGCGCGAGACGCTGTTCGAGCCGTTCATCACGACCAAGGAGGTCGGCGAGGGGACGGGGCTCGGGCTCGCGGTGTGCCGCGGGCTCATCGAGGTCGCGGGCGGCTCGATCGGGGTCGAGCGGGGGGCCGAGGGCGGGGCGCGGTTCGTTGTGCTGCTGCCGGGGGTGGGGCCGCGCGGAGGATGACGCGGCGGGAGGGCGCTACTCCTCGACGGCGCCCGGGATCCACCACGAGGCGACCGCGAGCTCTCCGTGGAAGGGCGGCAGCACGACGCGCTCGTCGTCCTGCGCGGTCGCCGTGAGCGCCGGCCTTCCGCCCACCGTCTCGAACACCTCGACCGCGCGGCCGGCAGGTCGGCCTTTTTTTGAAAATGAAAGTGAATTTCATTTACATCCTGCAGGGGCCAGTGCTACTCCGGATGTCCCGTCGAGCCTCGCTCGCCGGGAGATCCGGGGCTGAGGCAGGATGACCAGGAGCTTCTTGGCGTGTGCGCTGGTG
>JAICEP010000633.1 GCA_025924095.1 Sorangium sp. | reverse complement strand
GTCGGCCTGATGGAGGACGACACGCCCGTCGCCGGCGCCGTCGTCGCGCCCGTGCTCGGGATCCGCTGGACGGGCTCCCGGTCGCGCGAGCCGCAGCCGCGCGGCGCCGCGCCGGAGCGGCCCGCGACCGCCGGAGAGGCGCGCCGCAACGGCGAGCGTTGCACGGTCAGCGCCACGGCGTCGCTGGAGCACGCGATGGTGGCGACCGGCTTCCCGCCGGTGCGCGACCGGGCTCCGGACAACAACTTCGACGCCTTCATGACCGTCAAGCGCAACGCTCAGGCCGTGCGGCGCTGCGGCAGCGCGGCGATCGATCTCTGCATGGTCGCCGACGGGACCTACGACGCCTACTGGGAGCGCCGGCTCCACGCCTGGGACGTCGCCGCCGGGAGCGCGATCGTGCGCGGTGCGGGCGGCGTGATCACCGCGCTCGCCGGCGGCCCGCCGGACTACCACGCAGGCGACATCATGGCGTCGAACGGCCTCGTCCACGATCCCATCGTTGCCCTCTTGTCGCATCCCGGCCCGCCGACCCGCTAGGCGGCTCGACGGCCGGCTCAGGGCCAGCCGTAACGCGCGCCGGGCGCTCGCGCACGAGCGGCGTCAACACGAGGGGCTACAAGCGCAACAAGCGCGACAAGCGCAACAACAAACGAAACAAACGACAGCGACGCTCGCGAAGCGAGAAACGCAAAATGTCGGCGCCGTGCGGAGGAGCGGTTGACTGAGCCGCCCAGGGAACTATCCTATGGTCGTTCCCTCTGCCGACTTCGTGAGGCGTTGGACGATTGAATCCCGAGTAAGCGAGAACCAGGGAGCCAACAACGATACCGTGGTGAGCTAGGCCCGGAACCATTCACCGGGAAGCCTGAAGCGGTACTTAGGCTCCCACCTAGCAGCGATGCTAGGGGTTCATGTCCTTCTGCCCACGTCCTCGGCGGTACGGAACATCTCTCCCCTGCGGGCCGCCCACGCGGCCCGCAGTTTTTTTGTGCGCGCGACACGCGCTGTGCCCTCGACAGGGGTCCAGCGGTCGCCGCACCGCGGCGTCGCCGGGGGGGGCGCGGCGCCGGCGTGCGGACCACGGCCCGGCTTTTGTTTCCGTTCTCATCCCCCTTCCGGTAGCTTCGGGCCCGCGATGGACACGAGATCCCCTCGATCTGCAGGAGCGCAGCACGACGAGCAGCGCCCGCTCGCCGGCGCAGCACGGTTTGGGTCGTCGAGCCACCGCGGGCGCAGCACCCCCGGCCGCTCGCGCTTCGTGCGGCGTCTTGCCCTGACGCTCGCGATCCTCACGGTGCCCGGGGCGGCCCTGGCTGCGGTGACGATCAAGGGCAGGACCACGGGCATGCCCAAGCTCCTGAACCCGGTCTGGAACGAGGCCAAGGACCCGAAGGCGAACCGGTACACGTTCCGCGAGCCCTCCCCGACCGTCCGCGCGGATGCCCGGGCGCTCGTCGGCTACGTCCCGAAGGAGCTGTGCGTCGTCGCGCTCGGCGAGAAGGGCGAGCCGCAGCAGACGCCGCGAACGGTCGTCATCTCGGGCGGCCGCACCACGCCCGTGACCGTCGTCGTCGCCCCGGGACAGCGGATCCAGTTCGAGAACCACGATCCGTTCCCGCACAAGATCCACGACGTCGGCAACAAGGCGCTCCCGCCGATCGAGATCGCCGCCGCAAAGACCCGCGCCTGGACGCCGCCGGGGCCAGGCAAGTACGAGATCCGCGATCAGCTCGCCCCGAGCGTCCGGTCGTGGATCGTCGTCGAGCCGAAGGCCGTGGCGAGCGCCTACCCGGATCGACAGGGGAACTTCGCCATCGAGGTCGAGGCCGGCACGTACACGCTGCAGGGCTACTTCAACGGCGAGCCGGTCGGAAAGACCGTCGAGGCCGTCGTGAAGCCCGGGCCGGAGCAGCAGCTCCTCAGGGAGCCGGTCGTCGTGGGCGAGGCCGGTGGACCGAGCGCGGAGGCAGGAAAGTAGACCATGCTGCTGTCGCGTTTCTGGTACGGGGTGCTCGCGCTCGCGCTCGGCGCCGCGGTCTTCGTCCTCTTCGTCGCCGCCCAGCTCTACAACCGCTCGAGCCACCGCGCGATGAGCGAGTCGCTCAGCGCCGACTCCAGCGCCGTCGAGTGGTTCCTCAACGACGACGCCCGGAAGCGATCGAGCGCGCTCATCCGCGTCGCGCTGACCCCGGCCCTGCGGACGGCGCTCGCCAAGTCGTCGGCCGAGGCCAAGCCGGGCGCCGACCTGCGCGAGAAGGCCCGCGCCGCGCTGCGCAGCGCGGTCGCCGAGGTGCCGCCGGAGCTCAAGTTCGATCACGTGTGGGCCGTCGACGCGGCCGGCCGGGTGGTCGCGTCGGTGGACTTCGAGCACCGTGAGGACTGGGAGCTCGGCGGCTACCCGGTCGTCGCCGACGCCCTCCACGGCTGGATCCGCGACGACGCCTGGGTCTGGAAGGGCCGCATCCTGCGCGTCGTGGCGCGCCCCGTCGAGCAGGACGTCAACGGTGAGCCGGTCGGGGCCGTGATCGGCGCCAAGATCATCGACGACACCTTCGCCCGCGCGGTCACGAAGCGCACCGGCACCGCCGTCGGCTTCTACGCCGAGGGGGCGCGCGTCGCCTCCGGCGCGCCCGAGGGGTTCGACAAGGCGAACCTCGACCAGATCACGCAGGATCTGAAGCTGCTCGACGACAACAAGGACTACGTCGAGAAGGGGCGCTCCGAGGTCCGCGTCATCGGCAAGCACCTCGGCGTGGTGTACGCGCGGCTGCCCGGCGAGGCGTGGGAGCTCGGCGCCGGCTACGCGGTCGGCCGCCTCGCGGCGTCGGTCGACTCGCCGCTCAACTTCCTCGACAAGGCGAACAACGACGACAAGAGCCAGGTGCCCACGGCGCTGATCCTGGCGGGCATCCTCGCCCTGGCCGCGATCGGGCTCGTGTTCTCGTTCCTGGAGCACACGCGGCCGCTCCATGTCTTCCGCAACGAGGCGACGCGCTTCGCCAAGGGCGAGGTCGACGTGCTGGCGCCGAGCCGGTTCCGCGGCGCCTACCGGAAGATCGCGGCCGACATCAACGACGGCGTCGAGAAGGTGGCCGCGAAGGGCGGCGCGCCCCGGAAGGCCGCCGACCTCGAGCAGGTGCTCGGCCCGATCCCGGCGCAGCCGGCGATGAGCGCGTTCTCGGTGCCGCTCGGCCCCGGCGAGCCGCGCCCCGATTCGCGCCCGTCGTACCCGAAGCCCATGGTGAGCCCCCGCGGCCCGACGCGGCGGCCCGGCTCGCACCCGCTCAGCGGCCCGCCGCCGGCCCGCGAGGCCGAGGAGCAGGTCGAGGCGCTCGAGGAGATCTCGGACGCGAACATCGCGCTCCCCTCCCATGGCCCCCCGGGCGCTCCGGGGCGCCCGCCGCCGCGGCGCCCGCCGCCGCCGCCGCCGCCCAGGGCGCCGGCCGCGCCCGCCCTGGCGACCACGCTCCCCGAAGCGACGAGCGCGCCGGAAGCGCCGGCCGCGCGGCAGGACAGCGCGGGAGATCCGGACGAGCTCACCGAATGGAACGCCGTCTACGAGGAGTTCCTGTCGGTCAAGCAGCAGTGCGGGGAGCCCACGAACGCCCTCACCTTCGAGAAGTTCAAGGGGACGCTGCAGCGCAACAAGGACGCGCTCGTGGCGCGCCACAACTGCTCGCGCGTGCGCTTCACGGTCTACGTGAAGGACGGCAAGGCGGCGCTCAAGGCGTCGCCGGTGAAGTAGCCGGGGGGATCGCCGCGCGGAGACGGAGGCCCATGAAACGAGGAGCTGCGGGCGCCGCGTTCGCTGCGATGGTGGCCGCCGGCGCGGCGCGCGCGTCGTCGGGGCTCGACTCGCCGGACATCGGGGTGCTCCAGCTCGGTCGCGGCGGGGCCTGGGTCGCGCGGGCCGACGATCCGCTCGCGGCCTACTTCAACCCGGCGGGGCTCGCCGCGCAGAGGAGCAGCGCGCACGGCGGCGTCCACTTCATCCAGCTCGCGCAGTGCTTCACGCGCCTCGGCCCCGATGGACAGCCCGTCCCGCCGAGCTACACGACGGCGATCCCGGCGCCCGGCAGCGAGGGCGGCCCCGACCCCGAGGTGTGCGCCGAGGGCGGCCTGTTCCCGAACCCACAGCTCGCCGCGACCCTGCGCGTGAGCGACGCGCTCGCCGTCGGCGTCGCGGTGCTCGGCCCGCACGGCGTCGGCGAGCGGTCCTGGCCCGAGTCGCTCCCGTACACGCACCCGAGCTTCGGCGAGATGACGCAGCCGTCGCCCCAGCGGTACCTGCTCACGTCGCTCGACGCCCTGATGCTGATGCCGACGCTCTCGGTCGGCTTCACCCCCGCGGAGGGGGTCTCGATCGGCGCCGGCTTCATCTGGGGCATGGCGGTCCTCGATTTCGTCAACTTCGCCGAGGCGACCTCGGCCCCAGGCGGCGACGACTTCAACGCGCGCGGCGATCTGCGCACGCGCGCGAAGGCGGACGATCTCTTCATCCCGGGCTTCGTCCTCGGCGCGCGCTGGGCGGCGACGGCGCACCTCGACCTGGGCGCGTGGTTCAAGTGGCAGGACGCGGTGCGCGCGGAGACCGACCTCACCATCGAGTCCCGCTACTGGACGCCGGCCGGGGTCAAGAACGCGGACCCCTGCAGGGGCGAGCCGCCGGGGTGCAACGTCACCGAGGAGCGGAGCGCGGGCTCTCTCACGATGCCGATCCCCATGGAGGCGAAGCTCGGCCTCCGGTACCACAGGCCGCGCGCTGGCGCCCCGCGGGCCGCGCGGTCCTCCGCCGCCGAGCCCCGCGTCCGCGACCCGATGGTCGACGACCTGTTCGATGTGGAGCTCGACTTCACCTGGGCCAACAACAGCGCGGTCGATGCGATCGAG
>JAICEP010000632.1 GCA_025924095.1 Sorangium sp. | reverse complement strand
GTAGAGCCGCCCCGGCACAGGCTGCGGGTAGGGCCAATCTCTCTCGGCGAAGAGCGCGTAGCCGCCTCCTGCGTCGCTGTGGAACGTCGCCGCGAGGCTCCTGCACTCGTACGGCGGCGTCGGGATGCACTTCGCGTCGAAGCGCTTGCCCGCCGTGAGGGTGTCGTGCGGCAGCACGTTCCACGCGATGATCGGCGGCGCGTACTGGTGCACGGTGCCCTGGTCGCTCGCGGCCTCGCCGAGCGTGCTGTACGCGTTGACCGTCACGACATAAGGGCCGTAGGGGAGGTCGCCACCGAGCTCGCCGAGATCGAACGCCCCCTCGAAGTATCCGTCTCCCGTCGGCGCGAGCTCGATGGTGAGCCCCTCGAACTCCGCCTCGACGTAGTAGATGTCCTCTGGCGACGACGCGGCGACGCGCACCGGGACCGTGCCACCGTCGATGATCGCGTTGTTCGGCTGAAGGATGTCGACGGTGACCGCCGCATCCGCGGCCTGCGCTACAAGGGATAGAGCAAAAGCAATGGCTGTGCCAGTGTGTCTTCGGTAAGTTCGCATAGGTCCTCCGTATTCTGGTGCTTCGGTGCGCCCGCTGTTTCTGGCATTCACCCGATCGGCGTCGGGGAAGTGCTCCACGGCAGAGCGTCCGGGCCGAGCGCCTCCGACGCAAGCCGACCCCCGGGGGAAATTCGACCCGACGCCCGCGAACGGCTCGCCCGGCCTCTTGCGCGCCGCGTTGCGCTGCAGGATGACGCAGGCGAGCGAGCCCTGATCCATATCTGCCAGCGCGCCCGCGCTCCTCGCGGCGAGGTCCTCGGTGACGATCCCGGCCCGGCCGGGGGACGTCGCGAGCGAGATCGCGTGATCTTCGATTCGACCTCGAGCGCGCACGTCCCGCGGAGGAGTCGAGGTGATCGTGATTCGTCTGCCTGCCTCCTTCCCGTCGATTCTGTCGCGATTTCAACCGGTCCGGTGTTCTAGGTGAATGACCTCGGCTCGGATACGATGGACTGATGAACTCGCGTAGAGAGCCGGACAGCTCGTTCATCTTCCCTTCCAGCGAGCCGCTTCCGATCCACGACGAGCACGCCGGGATCGCGCTGGGCAGGAGCGGCCTGCGCGGCGTCTACATGGCCGGCGTCGTCCATGCGTTCGTCGTTTGCGGTTACTACCCGGGCACGGTCGTGGGCACGAGCGCTGGCTGCCTCGCCGGCACCGTGCTCGCGATCGCCGGCGAGGCAAGGTCTCAGGCGGAGCGGCTCGCGCTCGTCTCGGAGCACCTCGACGCGTGGATGAGGAACCCGGGCGAGCACATCCTCACCTGCCTCTCCGAGGGCCCGTTCGGCCGCCTCGCTGGCGATCTCGTGGACATCGACCTTTCGCTCGGGGAGGTCGTCGAGCGCCTCGGCGCGGCGCTCTCCGGCAAGCCGAGCGCCTGGGTGTCGCTCGTGTGCGCGCTGCCGCCCCACCTCCGATCCTGCATCCTGCGCGCCGCGCTCGAGACCAGCGGCGACGCCGCCGAGGCGCTCTGGCGCGACGGCCAGCTGCTCGCGCTCCTGCGCGGTCAGATCGGCGCGGACCGCGTGACAGAGGATCTCTCGCTGCGCTTCGCCCAGAAGCTCCTCACGGCGTACGGCATGCGCCGCTCGCTCGTCGAAGCGAGCGTGGTGGACACCCACTTCGGCGAGGCCATCGCGCGGCATGCGCCGTCGGGCTGGGAGACCCGGTTCGACCAGCTCGAGAACACCGCTCTCCTCTTCCAGGTCGCGAACCTCTCCTCCCACCGGAGGCGCGACGGCACCCCGCGCCTCGAGCTCATCGGCAAGCGGCCCGGCCGGCGCCGCGATTTCTCGGGAGCCAACCTCTTCGCAGCGCTGCGCGCGAGCTGCGCGTTCGCGCCGGTCTTCCCCGGCGTGCACATGAAGGAGCTCTTCGGCGCGATGCCTCCCCACCTGCGCCCCGAGGACCTGCTCATGGACGCCGCGCAGGTGGAGCGGGATCCGCTCTCGCCCGCCGTCACCCACTGGGCCGGGCTGAAGCGCTCTCCGAAGCAGCCTTACCGGCTCTTCGCCGTGTACAGCGATCCGACGGGCGAGGTCGCCCCGCCCGAGGAGACCTCGTTCTTCATGCCCGCGCTCCACAACCTCCTGCTCCGGAGCCGCGTGGACCAGCAGTACATCTCGCGCGTGGTCGAGATGATCACCGACCTGATCCAGACCCTCCAGGAGGCCGGCGCGCCCGTCCCGCAGCGCGCCTCCGGCGGCGCGTACGTGCCGGTCCGGATCACCGAGATCGCCCCGCGAGCGGCGCTGCCGTTCATCCCGGTCAGCGTGCCCAGGGAACAGGACCTCGCGGAGGCCAGCGCGACCGGGTGCCGGAGCGCGCTCGAGGTGCTCCTCGCCCCGAAGATCGGGGAGCTCTGCAAGGACCGCCCGTCGGCCCCGTGCCGCGAGGTGCTCGACGCAGCGCGCGCGGCGCACCAGGGCGGCACGCGCGACGGCGCGCCGATCGCGGACTACTTCAAGCCGCTGGAGAAGGTCTGCGTGCACTGCCCGGGCCAGCTCTTTCCCCGCCCGCCGCGCAGCGACGCGCGCGGCGTCAACGACTTCGCCCCGTTCCATGAGGAGCAACGGCGAAGCGAGGGCGCGACGACGCCGCCGGCGCCGCTCACCGTCATCGTGCCCGCGGGCGGCGTGTTCCTCGGCGCCTTCCAGGTCGGCGCGATCGCGGCGCTGAAGGAGTACGAGATCGAGCCCGATCTCTACGCCGGCGCCTCCGTGGGGACGATCTTCTCCTACCTGCTCCAGGCCTGCCTGAAGGGCCAGGACGGCTCGAGTCAGCGCGAACGCAACACGCTGGCCGAGGTGATCCAGCTCCTCTACACCGTGCCTTCCTGGATCGACGCGGTGGGCGACCCGCCCGCGCCGCCGCCCGCGCGGCGCGTCGCCTCGTGGCTCTCCTCGATCGCCGGCCAGCTCGGCCTCCGGAACGGCAGCGCCCAGGCGCCGCGCGGGCGGGTCGACCGGATCCGCGAGACGCTCGCCGAGCGGTGGCGCTCCGAGGCGGTGCGGCCGCTGCGCGAGCTCACGCCCCGCGAGATCGTCGATGTCCTCGCCTCCCCGGGGCTCACGTCGGCCGCGGCGCGGGCGCGCTGGGAGAAGCTGCGGCTCGGCGCCGAGGCGCTCCTCTTCGCCCCCGCGCCGGGCACGGGGGCCGGCTCGCCCAGCGCGTTCCCCGGCGGATCTCTGCGCGCGAGCGACCACGAGGCGCTCCGCGGGTTCTTCCTGAGCCTCGCCCGGCTCCGGCTGGACGAGGCGATGGCGCCGCTCGACGCGATCGCCGCGAGCCTCGGCTGCTTCGACCCCGATCACCCCGATCGCGGCGAGATCATCGGCTTCGAGAACCTCGAGCGCCACCTCCGCCGCATCGTGTTCGGCGACGGGGACCCCACGCTGCAGCTGCACTCGAGCCGCGAGCGCGTTCGCTACATCTTCAGCGTGACAAACCACACCCGCGGCGTCCCGGAGTCGTTCGGGTACGACGACGAGCTCGATCCGGAGCGGCCCTCGCCGAGGGCCGTCCAGGCGTGCCTCGCGGCCGCGTCGTTCCCGCTCGCGTTCCGCAGGCGGAGCCGCCGCGAGATCTTCGGCCGCGACAGCGTGGGCAGGGCCGACGACCTGTTCGCCGACGGGGGCATCTTCAACAACTTCCCGAGCGACACGGCGTTCTCGTACCTGAGGCGGCTCAGCGCGAAGCCCGAGACCCGGTGGATCGGCGCGGCCGAGCACCGGGTCCTGCTGCTCAGCCTGACGTCGCCCATGTTCCTGCGCGGCAAGGCCGCCGCCGCCCGCTGGCGCGACGAGGAGGGCCTGACCTTCGCGCTCCTGCGCTCCTACGCGATCGGCGAGGACGAGAAGGTGGAGAAGACCCTCATCGCGCAGCAGCACATCAACGCGCTGGCCGAGGCCGCGAACCCGATCCTGCGCAGCGCGGGGCGGCGGCAAGCCATCGTCGCGGACATGGATCTGATCTCGCCGACGTACACGATCTACGAGCACCCCTTCGCGTTCAAGTCGTACCTCGGCTTCGAGGAGCGCAAGCAGGGCGAGATGATCGCGTCAGGCTGCCGCCGCACCCGGATCGCGATGGAGTGGCGGAGCTACCAGGAGCAGCGGCCGGGGCGGAGCGACGAGCACCGGGACCGGTTCATGGAGATGATCCGGAAGGACGCGGAGGACGGGCGGCGCGAGGATCCCCGGCGGAAGAGGGGGCTCTGCGTGTTCCGGCAACAGCCGTCGACCGGGGAGCGGGAGCGAAGGCCGTGCCCCTTCTTCGAGGACGCGCGGACGCGCGGGGTGTACGAGCGGTGCTGCGACACCGTCGGCGCGGAGCTCGCGCCGTCCGACTGGAAGCTGCACTGGCGGCTCCGCCAGCAGTAGCCGGCGAAAGGGCGCGCGGGCGCCGCGGGGCCTCCCGGCTAGCCGCGGCCGAACGCGCGCAGCCTGAGGGAGTTGGCGAGCACCGACACGCTCGACAGCGACATCGCCGCGCTCGCGAGGACGGGGGAGAGGAGCCACCCGGTCAGCGGGTACAGGAGGCCCGCCGCGATCGGGATGCCGAGCACGTTGTAGACGAACGCCCAGAAGAGGTTCTGGCGGATGGTGCGCAGCGTGGCGCGCGCGAGCCCGAGCGCCACCGGCAGGCCGGCGATCCCGCCGCGGAGCAGCGCCACGTCGGCGGACGCGACAGCGATGTCCGCGCCGCTGCCAAGGGCGATCCCGACGTCCGCGCCGGCGAGCGCGGGCGCGTCGTTGATGCCGTCGCCGACCATGGCCACCACCTGACCCGCGCCCTGTAGCCGCCGCACCTCGCTGGCCTTGTCGGCCGGCAGCACCTCGGCCAGCACCCGGTCG
>JAICEP010000631.1 GCA_025924095.1 Sorangium sp. | reverse complement strand
GGCGATGACGCTCTTCGCCGTCATCCAGGCGGGTCTCTTTCCGCTCCTGCACCTCGGCCGGCCGTGGTTCGCCTACTGGCTCGTCCCCTACCCCTCGACGCTCCAGACCTGGCCCCAGTACAAGAGCGCATTGCCGTGGGACGCCGCGGCCATCTTCACGTACTTCACGGTCTCTCTCGTCTTCTGGTACGTGGGGCTCGTCCCCGACTTCGCGTCCCTCCGCGACCGGGCGCCCGGCCGGGGCCGCCGCGTCGTCTACGGCATCCTGTCGCTCGGCTGGCGCGGCTCCGCGCGCGCCTACCGCCACTACAGGCTCCTCTACGGGCTGCTCGCCGGGCTCGCGACGCCGCTCGTGGTCTCGGTGCACTCGATCGTGAGCACCGATTTCGCCATGGCGCTCGTCCCGGGCTGGCACGCGACCATCTTCCCCCCGTTCTTCGTCGCCGGGGCCATCTTCTCCGGCTTCGCGATGGTGCTGACGCTGCTCATCCCGGCGCGCCGCATCTTCCACCTCGGGAAGGTGGTCACCCAGCGGCACATCGACAACCTGAGCAAGCTGACGCTCGTCACCGCGTTGATCGTCACCTACGCCTACATCATCGAGTTCTTCGCCGCCTGGTACAGCGGATCGGAGTACGAGATTCATCAGTTCTTCGTCGCGCGTCCCACGGGGCCGGGCGCCGCGGTGTTCTGGGCGCAGATGGTCTGCAACGTGCTCGTCCCCCAGCTGCTCTGGTCCTCGCGGGTCCGGAGCAACATGGTCCTGCTCTGGATCATCTCGATCCTCGTGAACGTCGGGATGTGGTCCGAGCGGTTCGTGATCATCGTCCTGTCGCTTCAGCGCGAGTTCATCCCGTCCGGGTGGCACGCCTACGGCCCGACGTGGGTCGATGTCTCGATGTTCGCCGGGACGATCAGCTTCTTCCTGCTGCTCTTCCTGATCTTCCTGCGCCTGTTCCCGTTCATCCCCGTGGCCGAGGTCAAGGAGCTGAACCGCGAGCTCGGCAAGGAGGATCACTGACATGAAGCGAGGATTGCTCGCCGAGTTCGAGACGCCCGAGGCGATGCTCCTGGCGATCGCGGAGCTCAGGAGCCGCGGCTACCGGCGGCTCGACGCGTTCACGCCGTACCCGATCCACGGCGTCGACGCCGCGCTCGGCCTCGGCCGCTCGCCGCTCACGTGGATCGTCCTGCCCTTCGCGATCGCGGGCGCCGCGGGCGGCTACCTCGTCCAGTGGCACAACAACGCGTACGCCTACCCGCTCAACGTCGGCGGGCGGCCGGCGCACGCGGCCCCGGCCTTCGTGCCGATCACCTTCGAGATGATGGTGCTCGCGAGCGCCCTCGCCGGGTTCGTCGTGATGCTCTTCCTCACGCGGCTGCCCGAGCTCTGGAGCCCGTTGTTCGACGTCCCCGGGTTCGAGCGCGCCACCATCGACAGGTTCTGGATCGGCATCGACGCCCGCGACCCGGCGCTCATCCGCCCCCTCGCCGAGCGCGATCTCACCGATCTCGGCGCGCTCACCGTCGCCTGGGCCGGAGAGGCGCGCTCATGAAGCGCGGGCGGCTCCTCTCACTCTCCTCGGTGACCGCGGCGCTCTGCCTCGCGTGCACCCCGGTGACCACCGAAGGCCCCGAGCCCGGCGAGGGCGACACGCTGGATCTCGAGCGCATGATCCGACAGCATCGCTACGCGCCCTACCAGCCGGCGGAGATCTTCCACGACGGCGCGGTCATGCGCCGCCCGCCCGAGGGCACCGTGCCGAACGACCGCGTGACCGGCGATCCCGGGCTCACGCGGGGTGTCACGGGCGCCGCGGGCGGAGCGTACGTGACGCGCGTCCCGGTCCCGGTGACGATCGAGCTGCTCCGGTACGGCCAGGGACGTTACGAGATCTTCTGCGCCGCCTGCCACGGGATCGCCGGAGATGGCGAGTCGGAGGTCGCGCGCAACATGACGCAGCGCCGCCCGCCGTCGCTCGTCGACCCGCGCGTGCAGGCGTTCCCGCCGGGCCGCGTCTACCAGGTCATCGTCGAGGGCTACGGGCTCATGCGCTCTTACGAGGCGAACATCCCGCTCCGCGAGCGCTGGGCGATCGTGGCCTATGTGAAGGCGCTCGGGAGGAGCCGCGCCGCCGCGCTCGACGCGCTCCCTCCACCCCTCCGCGAGCGCGCCCGGAAGGAGCTCCCGTGACGTTTCGTATCCCGGTCTACCGGGGCGGCCGCGCGATCGTGACGCGGTCCGTCGGCCTCGCGCTCGTCGGCGCCGCGCTGCTCGTCGTCGGCGCGTTCGTGGACCGCGAGCGGCTCTTCTACGCGTACCTCGCGGCGTACACCTACGCCGTGACCACGGTGGTCGGCGCGCTCCTCTTTCTCATGATCTGCCACGCCATGAGCGCGACGTGGCCAGTGGCCGTCCGCCGCCTCGCCGAGGCGATCGTCGGGGCTTTGCCGCTGCTCGCCGTCCTGTTCATCCCGCTCCTGTTCGGGCTGGACGCGCTGTACGGCGAGTGGCTCCACCCCGAGTCGATCGACGACGAGCACGTCCGGGCGGTGGTGGTCCACAAGCAACCCTACCTGAACCTCCCCTTCTTCCTCATCAGGACGGGGATCTACTTCGCCGTGTGGCTCGCCTTCGGCGCGCTGCTCCGGCGCGGCTCGCTCCGGGGCGACGCGAGCCCGGCGCTCGCGAGCAGCGGGCGGCTCCGCACGATCAGCATCGCCGGCCTCCCGCTCGTCGCGCTCACGCTCTCGTTCGCCTCGTTCGACTGGCTCATGTCCCTCGCGCCGACGTGGGTCTCGACGATGTTCCCTGTCTACGTGTTCGCCGGCGGCTTCGTCGCGGCGATAGCGCTGCTCACGGTGCTCGCGTTCGCCGCCGAGCGCGCCGGGTTCCTGCCCGGGCTCCGCACGTCGCACTACTACGCCCTCGGCCGGCTGCTGCTCGCGTTCACCATCTTCTGGGCCTACGCCGCCTTCTTCCAGTTCATGCTGATCTGGATCGCGAACAAGCCCGAAGAGGTGGAGTTCTACCTGCTCCGCTCGCACGGCCCGTGGGGGACCGCGACCCTCGTCCTCGTGCTCGCGCGGTTCGTGATCCCGTTCGCGATCCTGCTCAATTACGGGATCAAGCGGCGGCCAGCCTGGCTGTCGGCCGTCGCCCTCTGGATCGTCGTCGCGCATTACCTCGACATGCACTGGCTCGTCGTGCCCGAGGCCCCCGGCGCGCGCGCGCCGCTCCACTGGCTCGACCTCGCGGCGCTCCTCGCCGTGGTCGGCCCGTGCGTCGCGTTCACCGCGCTGCGCCTGCGCGGCAAGCCGCTCGCCCCCATCAACGACCCGGCCCTGCCGGCCGCCTTCCGTTACGAGAGCCTATGACGTCCCACTACCGCCGTCCCGACGTACGCCAGGAAGAGGATCTCCTCCCCTGGCGGGGGATCCTCGCCGTCGCGTTCGCCGTCGTCGTGATCTTCTTCATCCTGGGCATCTGGTCGAGGATGATCCTGCGCGAGCGCGAGGCGGAGCTCCGCCCCGCGGGCAGGACCCTGGAGCGCGCCCGGGAAGGCTTCACGCCGCGCGGCGTGGTGGCCGGGGTGGATCAGCGGCTCTTCCAGCGCCGGGCCGTCGGCGAGGAGGGGCTCGGCACGATGCTGAACCGCAGGAAGCGCGAGGAGCTCGGCCGCTTCGGCTGGGCCGATCATGGCCGCGGGATCGTGCAGATCCCGATCGAGGACGCGATGAACCTCGTCGTCGAGGAGAGCCGCTGATGAGGATGCACCCCGTGTCCGTCGCCGCGCTCCTCTCGCTCGTGTTCACGGGCGCGCCGCTCGCCGCCGCCGCGGATCCGCCGTCGCTCCCGCCCGCCGCGCGCGAGGCCGACATCGAGGAGCGCCTCGGGGGCGCGGTCGACAGGGCGCTCCAGTTCACGGACATGGACGGGCGGCGCGCGCCGCTCGCCGAGCACTTCGACGGGCGGCGCCCGGTCCTCGTCGTCCTCGCCTATTACCGCTGCCCGACGCTCTGCGGCCTCGTGCTGCGCGGCCTTGTCGCCGGCATGGCGAAGCTCGATTACCGGCTCGGCGACCAGTACCGCGCCGTCACGGTGAGCTTCGATCCGCGGGATACCCAGGAGTCCGCGGCGCGGAAGCGCGGCGCCGCCCTGTCGGCGCTGGGCATGGCGGGCGCGCCGGAGCGGGAGACCTGGCCGTTCCTCACCGGCGACCTGCCCGAGATCCGCGCGCTCGCCGGCGATCTCGGCTTCCGGTTCGCGTACGACCCGCGGACCGAGCAGTACGCGCACCCCGCGGCGGTCTTCGTGCTCACGCCGGAGGGCCGCATCTCCCGCTATCTCTATGGCATCGAGTTCTCCGCCCTCGACCTCCGGCTCGCGCTCCTCGAGGCCAGCCGCGGGCAGGTCGGCACCTCCTTCGATCGCGTCCTCATGACGTGTTATCGCTACGACCCCGCGAGCCGCCGCTACGGCCCTTACGTGGCCGGCTTCCTGCGGATCGGCGCGGCCGCCATCCTGACCTGGGTCGCCACGCTGCTCGCCTTCTTCGGGTGGCAAGGGTGGCGGCGCAGGCGGCGGGAGGGCGCGCGATGAACGAGCTCCTGCGCCAGCTGCTCTTCCTGCCCGAGCAGCGCTCCTCGCTGGCCCGCGAGATCGACGGGCTGCACTACTTCGTCATCCTCGTGACGATGGGCGGCGCCGTCCTGATCACGCTGATCGGCGGGTATTTCCTCATCCGTTATCGCCGGCGGGTCCAGGACACCTCGCGGCCGTACGCCGGGGTCCTCGCGCGGCCGGCGCTCCTCCTGGAGACGGCGGGGCTCTTCGGCCTCGGCTTCGTGTTCCTCACCTTCTGGAACATCGGCACGCGCCAGTTCGTCGACCTGCGCACGCCGCCGGACGACGCGCTCGACGTC
>JAICEP010000630.1 GCA_025924095.1 Sorangium sp. | reverse complement strand
CATCCGACAGCGCGCGGTGGTGCTGTCATCCGAACATGAAGGCCGGAAGGCGGGGAAGAAACTACCAAGGATCTTCCCGACTTCCTGCCTTCATGTGAAACCGCTCTGGGCCAATGACAGCACCGCCCAGCGCGCCAGGCCTACGCCGCCCGCACCCACCCTCGCGGCGTCTCCTCGAAATGCTCCGCGCTCGCGATCCCGAAGACGCTGCTGTCCGGCTGCCAGAAGTTCCGCTCGATAGCGATCTTCGGCCCGTCGATGCGGATCACGTTGAACGCGTTCTGCTCCCCGCGCCCGCGCGTCGAGGTCGCCGTGCCGGCCTGGATGATGAGCGACGAGTGGCCGCCGGCCTCGAACCGCTCCGCCGAGTGCCCCGTATGGCTCAGGTGCAGATGACCGGACAGGATGACGTCGACGCCGCAGCCCGCGATCGCCGCCATCGCCTGCCTCGCGCGCCCCACGATCGTATGCGGCGAGCTCTCGGGCAGATCGAACGGATGATGCGTGACCACGATCTTCGTGATCTGGGGGCCGAGATCGCACATCCTCGCCTTGATCTCCTGGATCTGGCGTTCGTTGATGCGCCCGTCCTTGATCGTCAGCGAGCGCGCGGTGTTGATGCCCAGGACGGCGATCTCGGCGTCGAGATGGAACGGCGAGAGGTCGTCCGTGATGTGGCTCCGGTACCTGTCCAGCGGGCGAAAGAACCTGTCGAACAGGTTGTAGAGCGGGACATCATGGTTGCCAGGCACCACGATCTGCGGCGAGGGCAGCGCGTCGAGGAAGGCGCGCGCCTCGGCGAACTCGGCGCTGCGCGCCCGCTGGGTCAGATCGCCCGAGATCACGACCACGTGCGGCTCGAGCCCCCCTATCCTCTGGATCAGCGGGCGAAGGATGTCCTTGTTGACTCGGCCGAAGTGCAGATCCGACAGGTGCACGAGCGTGCGCATGATGAATCACCCCCCCAGCGCGGCGACATGATCCGATGCGCCCTCGTGCCGTCGTGAGCCCGCGCTGACGTCGGAGGACAGGGGCACGATGACGCTGAGCGCTTCAGGCCGCGTGCGATAGCACAGCGGCGGCGTCATCTTGAGGATCTCGCCGTCCGCGGCCACGTGGAGGCGACGCCGATGCGGCGCCTCCACCCGGAGCTCCGTCGTGCGCAAGATGCTGAAATCGCTCGCCTTCTGGATGCGCCCGGCGAGGGCGCTGGCGATGAGCTTGACCCTGGAGAGGCGGCTGTCCGCGTGCGCGACGCACACGCCGAGCTCGCCCGAGCCCGGCGGGCGCTGGCGGGCGAGATCGACGTCGCCGAGCTTGAAGTCGTTGTTGGCCACGAACACGAACGGCGTGTCCAGCTGGAGCTCCTGCCCGTCCAGGAGGAGCCGGAGACGGACGCCCTTGTACCGCCGGATCCCCGAGACGGTCGCCAGCGCCAGGGCGAGCCACTTGTTCAGCCCGCTCCGCTTCCGGAGCGCCTCGCGATCGCGCACGATGCTCGGGTAGATGCCCAGCGTCGAGTTGTTCACGAAGACACGGCCGTTGACCTCGCCCAGGTCGACCCGGACGCGCCGCCCCTCGACAAGCGTGCGCACGGCGCCCTCGAGGGTCAGCGGAACGCCGAGGTACTTGGCGAAATGGTTCACCGTCCCGAGCGGCAAGACCCCCATCGTCTTGTCGGTGTCGGCGATCGCGGCGGCGACCGTGTTCATCGTGCCATCGCCGCCGCCCGCCACGACGAGGTCGTGAGGCCCCCGCGCCGCGCGGCGGGCGAGCTCCCCCATGTGCTGGCCCTTCTCGGCGTACAGCATCTCGGCGTCCAAGCCGCTCTCTTTCAGGAGCTCCCCGAGCCGCACGCGCTGCTCCGCCGCGCGGTTCGACCGGGAAGAGCAGTTCAACAGGACAGCCACGGATCGATGCATCACCACCGCATTTCCAGCAAGAGGGCCAGCGCTCGCGCTCACCGATCCTCGATGAAGCGGATCGCGCGCAACGTTCACCGCTGCGAAGCAATCCGCGCGCCCGACCTGCCCGCCCATCGCCCCGCTCATCGCGCCGGCGAATGCGGCCGCCGGCCGGCTGCGCCGCTCCAGGCCGCCTCACGCGGCGCGGAGCGTGGCAGATCGCCACACTGGCTGCCGCTGGCTGCCGCTGGCTGCCGCGGGTCGCCGCCGGGTCGCACGGCGCTGCGGCCGGGCCTCCTCAGCGCACGCCGCTCCCGGCGTCCGGCTCGCTCCGCGGCCAGGTGAAGAAGAACGTGGCTCCGGCGCCCTTCTCCGATTCGACCCACGCTCGGCCGCCCTTGCTGAGCACGATCTTCTGGACGATCGAGAGCCCGATCCCCGTCCCCTCGATGTTGTCGCGCGGATTCAGGGTCTGGAAGATCTCCCAGACCTTCTGGTGGTACTGCGGGGCGATCCCCGGCCCGTTGTCCTTCACCGAGAACTCCCAGAGCTCGCCCAGATCCCGCCCCCGCACCTCGACGCGCGCGTCGGGGCGATCGGCATACTTCAGCGCGTTGCCGATCAGGTTCAGGAAGACCTGCTCGAGGGGAACCCGCTCCGCGAGGAGCGCCGGCATGCCCGCCGCGATCTCGATCGACGCGCCCTCGGGGACCGTGAGCAGCGCGAGGACGTCGTCGAGGAGCTTCCGGACGTCCACGCTCTCGGGCCTGTCGCGCAGGCGTCCGGCGCGCGAGTAGCGCAGGATCCCGTCGATGAGCGCCTCGAGCCGGACCACGCGCGAGCGCAGCAGCTCCATGTGCTGGCGCGTCTCCGGCGACGCCTTGTCCACGAGATCGTCCTCGATCCACTGCGAGAGGTTCGCGATGGCGCGGAGGGGCGCCTTCAGATCGTGGCTCGCCACGTAGGCGAAGCGGTCGAGCTCCTTGTTGCTCCGCTCCAGCGCCTGGATGAGCTCCTGCGCCCGCCGGAACAGGTGCGCGTTGTCCATCGCGATGCCGGCCTGAGCCGCGAGGCCGACCACCAGCCGCTCCGCCCGCTCGGTGAAGACGCCCCGCGCCGAGTGCCCGAAGAACAGCCCCCCGATGACGCTCCCGGAACGGGAGACCACCGGCACGGCCAGGTAGCTGACGACCGGCAAGTGGCCTCTCGGCATGCCGTTGTAAGGGGGGTTGTTCCCGTAGCGCGGATCCTGCGTGACATCGTCGAGGCGCACCACGCCCTCTCCGTTGAAGGTCGGCGCGAACACGTCCGTGTTCCGCGGCATCGGGAACCCGGAGAAGTGCTCCCGGGGCACGCCGGAGATCGTGTAGAGCGTGTAGCTCTTCCCCTCGGCGCTCGTGACATTGTAGAAGAACGCGCCGAACTGGGCGCCGCTCAGCCGGGTGGCCGCGTCGGTCACCGCCTGCACGAGCTTCTCCAGATCCAGCTCGGCGGCGAGCTGCTTGCCCGCCCGATTGAGCAGCTCGAGCGTCTCCCCCTCTTCCTGGAGCCGGTCCTCGGTCCGCTTGCGCTCGGTGATGTCGAGGACGACGGTCCCGACGCCGATGACATGCCCGTCCCTCGCTCGCACAGGGGCGTAGTTGACCAGCCAGGAGCGCGGCTGATCCGACGCCCGCGTCTTCCCCGTCACCTCGGCGGTGAACGCCTCCCCCGTCTCCAGGGCGCGCCGGAGCGGGGCGACGATCGCGTCCCCCATCTCCGGGAGCAGCTCGGGCAGGGTCCTGCCGAGGTGCGCCTCGAGGGGGATCCCGTTGATGTCGGCCAGCGCCTGGTTGAGCCGCACGACGCGGAGGTCGCGGTCGATCACCCCGAGCCCGGCGGTCGTCGCCTGGAAGAAGGCGTCGATCAGCGCGCAGTCGGCAAGAGACCCGCGCAGCGCATCGCGCTCCTGGTCGAGCGGCGCGGCCTCCGCCCCGGTGCGCCGGACCGGCGCGGGCTCTGCCGCCGCGGGCTCCAGCGAAGGCGAGAGCGGCTCGGCGGGCTCGCCCCTTGTCTGTTGCGAAGGCATGTTCTCGATGGACCTCGTGGGCACAGGCTCTCCGCGCCCGAACGTAGCGCTCGCGCGGCCGGCAGGGATCACCTCGCGAGCGCGGCGAGGCGGCGGAGCTGCTGCGCCGCGAGCTCGGCGCCGTGGACGAGGCCCTGGAGCAGGTGGGCGACGGCGCAGTCCTTCGCCGCCCGGGTGGCGCGCGCCGGGCGCGCCGCGAACCACGCGAGCTCGCTCGCGGCCGCCTCGACGAGGGGCCGGCGCGTCGAGAGCCACCGCGCGCACCACGCCGCGAGGAGCGTGTCGCCCTCCGCCGCGGCGACGTACTGGATCAGCTCGACGAGGTCGACGCCATGGCGCATCCCGAGGAGCGTGCCGCGGTAGGACCTCTCGGCGCTCAGCAGCTGATCGGCGATGTGATCGCGCAGCACCGAGAAGGCCTGGCCCACCGCGCTCCCGCCCACGCTGACGGGCAGCCCGCGCTCGCCGAGGAGCGAGGGGAGCTCCGACAGCACGGCCTCCGCGTGGGCCGAGACCGCCCGCAGAGCGTGCGCCGGCGGCACATCGCCGAGACGCTCCGCCTCGACGAGCGGATGCGCCTTCGCCGAGCGCTCCGTCTGGAACAGCTCGCGGACGAGGTTTGCGAGGAAGGTGCGCCCCCTCGGGCTCTCCTCCTGCGGTCCGGACTCGTCCCCCACCCCGCGGCCCTCGCCGTCCGATGCCCCGCTGCCCTGAAGTTCCTGCATGTTCGTCCCCTCTCCCCTCCTCACGCCGAGGTCAGGATCCGCTCGCGGCGCGCCGCGTGCCTGTCCCGGTCCGCCGCGAGGTCGTCTTGCGCGAGGCCCCTGCCCCGCTGCGGCGCGCCGTGCCCTGCGCCGCGCGGCGGCTCGTCGTCTTGCGCGATGCGCTGCCCGCGCGCGCGCTCGTCGCGGCGCTCTTCTTCGGCGCGCTCTTCGCGGCGCTCTTCTTCGTTGCGCTCGTCGCGCTCTTCT
>JAICEP010000629.1 GCA_025924095.1 Sorangium sp. | reverse complement strand
GGGCGAACGCCTCGCGCGCCGACAGCACGGCGTCCGCGTGCGCCGGGAAGCGCAGGCGCAGCGCCGCGGCCGAGGTGTCCTCCGGCTCCGCCCCGCAGCCGCCGAGGAGCAGCGCGGCTGCGAAGAGGGGTGATGGCGTCGCGAGCGATCGTCTCGATGAAAAGGATGTTGCCGGCAAGGCGCGTCTCGTAGCGCCGAGTAGAGCAGGCTTGCCCCGACGCGCCTAGCCTCCCGCCGCGACGGCGCGATCGCGCCATCGCGCCATCGCGCCATCGCGCCGTCGCGGTCGGCACGACCGCGACGCTGTCGCCTGGGACCTGCCGCCACCTCGCGTCAGCGGATGTTGACCTTGAGCCTCACCGGGCGGCCGTCGCGCTCGACGACGACGGACAGGCTCTTGTCGGACTGCATGCGCGTGTAGGCCATCATGGCCTTCTGCGGGTCGGTCAGGTCGATGCTGTTGATCGACTTCACGAGATCGCCGCTCTGCAGCCCGAACGATTCGAGCACCGAGCCGGGCTTGATATGCATCTTCAGCCCGACCACCTGGTTGTCCCGCATCTCCGGGATCGCCGCCGAGGTGTTCGTCACGATCTCAGGATTCTCGAAGATCTTCGCGGCGGCCGATCGATCGATGTCGAACTCCGTCTCGCTCACGCGCTTCATGCGCGAGGCGATCTCGGGCGGGACGTCGCTCCTGCCGGACGCGCGGGACGGGCGCTCGCGGGGCGGCTCCGGCGCCCTGGGCTGCGACTCGGGCGCCTTCTTGCCGTCATTGTCGCCCTTCTTGCCGAGCTGCATCTGGCAGCGCGCGCCCCCCGACGTCATCCACACCCGGTCCCAGGCGATGTGCTCGACCTTCCTGCCGGCGATCTGCCCGCCGCGCCGCCCGAGCGCCGTGCGTCCGCCTTCCGCCTCGACGGCCGCGAACGACCATTCCGGGTCTTCGGACACCGCGATCAGCACGACGCGGCCTGTGTCGCAAGGAGGCGCGAGGTAGGGGTCGAGACTGGAGAGCGCCGCCTGCCCGGCGAGCGCCTCGCTCGGCCGGGGCACGAGCGGCCCTGTGATCGAGTCGAACGGATTGCGCTCCAGGATCGGCGCCGCGCTCGGCGAGGGGTCCTCGGAGAGCGGCTCCTCGACGAGCGCTGTCGCCCGGGGAGCGGGAGGGGCGCCGTCCCGCGCGATCTGGTGGGCGATGAGGTGAGATACCCCGGAGGCTTGATAATACGCGGAGACCGCGACCATCCCTCCCAGGATGAATACGAATCCGCGCTTGACGAACGCGTCGGGGCTCATTGGTAACGCTCCTCCTGGCGGGAGCGCGCCGGGGCTCGCAGCGCGCGTGTCCCTTGCCGCCGCGGCGGTCGCGGCAGTGCACGCCCTCGCCACCGGCAACACCGCGCGTGAGGACGAGCACCGAGCGTGCCCGCTCAGGGGTGGATCGCGGCGTGCCGGCGGGAGTCCGGCCCGGGCGGGCGCGCGCTCAGGGCGGAGGAGCGTTCCTCGCGCGGCTCACCGGAGGGCGTACTCCAGGCCCCAGATGTTCACCGAGCCCCGCTCCGGATAGTACACGGTGAGCTCGTCCGAGGTCTCGAGCCGGGCGGTGTCGATCAGGGGATCGGAGAAGAAGCGGCCCGAGTCGGAGGCGTCGAGGAGCGTCCAGGTCGCATAGCCGTCGCTCGGCGAGGCGCCGGCGATGCGCAGATCGGGGAGGATCGCGTAGACGTTCTCGGTGGAGGAGATCGCGAGCTTGCCCCGGAAGTTCTCGATGACGCGCAGGCCGAGGCCGTGTCGCGCCCAGGTCCCCTCGGGTTCCCGGACGTAGTGGAAGAACTCGCTGCGCGCCCGGGCATTCGTGAAGTTCGCGTTGTCGGCCTCGGCGTCGGGGAGGTGCGAGAGCAGCACGTGGACCCGGCCGCTCGCGTCGACCGCCATGTGCTCCTGGTTGATGAGCCCTCGGTTCTGGCCGATGGCCCCCACGGAGAGGCCCGCCGTGCTCCGGGCGACGAAGGAGGCGCCGGTGGTCGCGACCTTGTCACCCGCGTTGTTGTGCCAGGTGCGCCCGTGATCATCGCTGTAGATGTACAGGAGGCCGTGGTTCGTTGTCGCGTTGGGCGTGTCGCGCCAGCACCAGGCCGCGTGCAGGCGCGAGCCGCCGCGCGTGTACGCGAGGCCGTGCAGGTAGGCGTTGATGCTGGCGTCCGTCCCCTCGATGTACTCGCCGAGCGCGCTCCAGGCGTGCGTCGTCGTGTCGTACTCCCACAGGTGCTCGTCGCCGCTCCCGCTCTCGCCGATCCGCGCGCTCAGGAGCAGCTTGTTGCCGCCTGGCTCGGTGACGAACCGCGGGTACGTCACGAGATGCACGGGGGTCGATCCGACAAGCGCGCTCGAGACGGCGCTGAAGCTCGCGGCGGCCCAGGCCGTGCCCTCCGGGTCGGTCAGCAGGCCGGCGACCGAGCGGCGGTAGTGCAGCGTGCTGCCGTGGTGATCGAAGGCGAGGTGAAGCGTGCCGTCCCCTGGCGCGATCCCGAGAGAGATCGTGTTGTGGGCGTCGTCGGCGCTGAGCCGGTGGTCCTTGAAGTCGAACTTCTGCCATGCCCCGCCGTCCCCTCCTGGGCTGGCCGGCAGCTGCCGGCGCGCGAGGACGACATTGCGGCTCGTGTTCCAGAAGGCCGTGTACTGATAGCCACCGAACGACACGATCGCGTCCTGCTGGAAGGATTCGCCGTTGAGGTAACCACCATAAGACACCACGGTGAGCCCCGACTCCGCGAGCTTCCCCTCGGCGAGCTTGACGATCCCGGGCGCGACGGCCTCCGCGCCGCCGCCGCCGCCGGAGGTCGTGGCGCTCGTGGTCGTGCCGCTCGCGGCCGTGTCGCCGCCCGCGCCGGTGACTGCGGGGATCGTCGCTCCTGTCGCGCCGCCGGCGTTCGCGCCGCCTCCGCCGGCGCCCCCGCCTGAGGTGGAGCCTCCGGGGGTCGTGTCGCGCTCGCCGTCGCTGCAGCTCGCCAGGCAGCCGGCCGATACGAGGAGAAGCAGAACGGAGAAAGGAAGGCGGAGGGTCATGTGTCTTGCCCGAGGGTACTGCCGTTCAGCGGCGGCACCAAGCGCCACGGGCGCCGGCCGAGCCGGTCAGCGACGCTTCGCCTTGCCAGCCTGCGTTCGCGGTGCACACGGACGGACGATGAAGATCCTGATGCTGAGTGGCACGTTGTTCGTCGGCCGCCCCCTCGCCGAGTCCAAGGCTCCGGCCTCGACCGACCCTCGCCCGCCTCGCCTCACGCGTCGTAGAGCAGCACCTCGACCTCGGCGCCCTCTCCAACCGCCGCATCCTCGGCTCGCACGATGACCACGCCGTCCGCGCGCGTCGTCGACGACAGGATGGACGCGCCGCTCGTCGCCATCGGAAACACCCGGTCCCCCTCGACACGCACCCTCACGTAATCGACGCGCCCCGGCTGCGAGGCGATCTCGCTCGCCACCACGCACCGCGTCCGCCGGTGCGGCCACGCGCGCGACAGGCCGCCCAGGGCGCGGATCGAGGGCCCGGCGAAGAACTCGTAGGCGCAGAGGCACGACACCGGGTTTCCCGGCAGCAGGAACACCGGGCGCTCGCCCGCCAGAAACCCGAACCCGGCGGGCTTCGCCGGGCGCATCGCGACGCCGTGGACCGCCACCTCGCCCAGCTCCGCGAGCACGAGCGGGGCGTGGTCCTCCGAGCCGACCGACGACCCGCCCGAGACAAGCACAACATCCCCGCCGGCCGCCGCGAGGGCGCTCCGGACGGCCTCGCGCCGGTCGGGGACGTACGCGACGGCGACGTCCTCGACGCCGTCGCGGCGCGCGAGCGCCGTGAGCACCAGGCTGTTCGTGTCGACGATGCACGCCCCGCTCGGCATGCTCCCCGGCGGCAGGAGCTCGTCGCCCGTGATCAGGATCTGCACCGACGGCCTCCGCACCACGCGCACCTCGGCGACCCCGGTCGAGGCGAGCACGCCGACGTCCTGCGGGCGCAGCCGGCGCCCGGCCGGCACGACCTCCGCGCCCTCCAGCACGTCCTCGCCGATCGACGCGACGTGCTTGCCGGCTGGCACGGGCGCGCGCACCCGCACGACCGCCGCTCCGTCCCGGCCCTCCGCCTCCTCCGCGTGCTCCGCCATCAGCACCGCGTCGGCCCCCTCGGGCACCGGCGCGCCGGTCGTGATCCGCACCGCCTCGCCCCGGCGGATCGCCCCCGCGTGAGGGCGCCCGGGGAACGACGCGCCCACGAGCGCGAGCTCGACCGGCGCGCCGGCGGCCGCGCCGGAGGTCGCCTCGCCGGCGAGCGCGTAGCCGTCCATGGCCGCCCGGGCGAAGTGCGGCACGCTCACCCGGGCCAGCACGCGCTCGGCCGCGACCCGCCCCGCCGACCGGGCGATCGGCACCGGCTCGTCGCCGAGCCGCCGGATCCGCTGCTCCAGCAGCTCGATCGCCCGCGCGACCGCCGTCTGCTCGCGAAAACCTCGCATCCGGACGTCGCGCATCAGGGCTCCGTGAACCGACGGCCCCTCAGCCCGCGGCGGAGGTCTCGAGCGCGCCGCGGTAGACCTCGTCGACGTCGAGCGCGCCGTCGATCGACGCGAGCCTCGCGCGCTCGCCCGGCCCGGCCTCGTAGAGCGTCCACGAGTCGTCCTCGTTGCGCCGGAAGACCTCGATCCTCCGGTGCGCCTGCGAGACGAGCACGTACTCCTTCAGCGACGGGATGCGGCGGTAGTGCGCGAACTTCTCTCCCCGGTCGTACGCCTCCGAGGAGTCCGACAGCACCTCGACAAGCACCAGCGGGTTGACCACCGCGTCCTTGTCCTCCGGATCGCGCACAAGCTGGCCGCAGACGACGCTCACGTCCGGGTAGGTCGCGAGGCCTGTCGCGAGCACGCGCACGCGGAGGTCGGACGAGAACACCTCGCAGGGGCGCCGGTGGAG
>JAICEP010000628.1 GCA_025924095.1 Sorangium sp. | reverse complement strand
GCCGCTTCTTCACCTTCGGCGGGAGCTTCGCGAGCGGCACATCGCCCACGACGTCGCTCGCGCCGCGCGGCCCGCCGACGAGGCCGCGCGACGTGAGCGACGCGCGCTGGTACGTGATGAGCTCGCCCGCCTTCTCGAACGAGTCCTCGCGCACGCAGACGAGGCCCGCCCGCACGAGCCCGCCGAGGAGGTGCTCGAAGTCGCGCCGCTCGAGCGACCCGTCGGCGAACGACTCGCGGTGGAGCCGGCCGGTCGGCTGCTCGCCGTCGCGCAGCGCCGCGAGGATCCTCGCGATCGCCTGCGCCTCGTCGCGGCTCGGCGCCCGGAACTCCCGCGCCGCGCACGCGGCCGGCGCGCAGGCGTCGCAGAGGCCGCAGGGCTCGCCGGTGTCCTCCTGGTCGCCGAAATGGCGGACCAGGTGGAGCATGCGGCAGCCGTGGCTCTCGGTGAACCGCGCCATCTGCACGAGCTCGGCGAGCTTGTGGCGCCGCTGCGCCTCGTAAGGCCCGCGCCACCCCGGCTCGCCCAGGGCCACGCCCCCGTCCACATCCACGCGCGCGCCGCCATGGATCCAGAGCTTCTCCAGGGCCTTGTCCGCGACCTCGGGATCCATGTCGAGATCGCCCAGGACCGCCTCCCGCGGGCGCGGCTCCGCGGAGAGGGTCCCCTCGATCCGCTGCAAGATCGCCGGATCGGGGTAGTCGCGCTCGTGGAAGAACTCGTGCATTCGCCGGTCGACATACGAGTGCATCAGCACGGCCCGCGACGGGAGCCCATCGCGGCCGGCGCGGCCGATCTCCTGGTAATAGCCCTCCAGGCTCCCGGGCAGCCCGGCGTGGATGACCGTGCGGACATCGGGCTTGTCGATGCCCATGCCGAACGCGACCGTGGCGACGATGACCTCCGTGCTGCCGTCGAGGAACGCTGTCTGGATCCGGTCGCGCACCGGGGCGGCGAGGCCCGCGTGGTACGCCTCGGCCGAGAGGTCCTCCGCGAGGCCGGCGGCGAGCGCCTCGGCGTCCTTCCGGGTCGGCGCATAGACGATCGCGGGCGTCCGGCCCTCCTGCCCGAGCAGCGCGCGCACCCGGGCGGGGCGCTCTCCCGGGCTGACCTCGAGGATCTCGATACCCAGGTTGCTCCGCCGGAAGCCGTGAATGAAGCGCGCCGCGGACGTGAGCCCGAGCTGCTCGACGATATCGTCCTGCACGACCGGCGTCGCTGTCGCGGTGAGCGCGATGACCGGCGCTGGACGGAGCGCCGGGAGCCGCTGGCCGAGCATGCGGTAGTCAGGGCGGAAGTCGTGGCCCCACTTGGAGATGCAATGGGCCTCGTCGACGGCGACGAGCACCGGCTTTCTGCGGGCGAGCAGCTCGGGAAAGCCGGGCACGCGGAGCCGCTCGGGGGCGATGAACAGGAAGTCGAGCGCGCCGTCCAGGTAATCGATACAGACCTTCCGGGACTCGGCCCGGCTCCGGCCGGAGTGGATCCGCTCGGCGGCAAACCCCCACGCCCGGAGCTTCGTGGCCTGATCCTCCATGAGGGCGATGAGCGGACTCACGACGAGCGTCGTGCCGCCGCGGGCGATCCCGGGGAGCTGGTAGCAGAGCGATTTGCCGGCGCCGGTGGGCATGACGAGGAGCACGTCGCTCCCCGCGGCCGCCGTCCGGCAGACGGCCTCCTGGTAGCGGCGGAACGCGCGAAAGCCGAAGCACTGCTGGAGCAGCTCGAGGAGATCCGCCGGCCGGTGCGCCGGCGAGGGCGCGGCGAGCACGGCGCGCGGCGAAGGAGATGCGACGGCCGCCACGCGCGCCGCGGAAGGCGCGGCGGCCGCCGCTGGGCGCGCCGGAGTCGATGCCACCGCCGCCGCTGCGCGCGCCGGAGTCGACACCACCGCCGCTGCGCGCGCCGGAGTCGACGCCACCGCCGCCGCGCGCGCCGGAGTCGACGCCAGGGCCGCTGCGCGCGCCGGCGCCCGAGCCGGCATCGGTGCGACGGCCGCCGCCGCGGCCGTCTGAAGGACGCCGCGCGACGCGCTGCCCGCCGCGCTCACCGCGCTGCCACCTGGAGCGCGGCGGGGCGGCGCGCTCGGCGCCTCGCGGTCTCGACGGACATCCGGCGCCGCGGACGCAGCGCCGCGGCCGCTCCCGAAGGCCCGCGGCTCGCCGCGCTCCGGAAACGGAGACGCCCGCTCTTCCGGCCGAGGCGCAGCGCCGCCTGCCGGGCGCCGCCCGGCGCTCACCTCCTCCACCACATGGCGCACGTACGACTCGATGCCCTCCATGAACGAGGGCAGATCGCCGCCGCCCCGGGCCATGCGGGCGAGCTTCGCCTCCCAGGCGCCCGTCATCGCGGGGCTCTTCACGTCCGCGTGGACGACCTCGATCAGCCCGACGCCCTTGTCGGTCGCGTGCAGCAGCTTGCCCTGGCGCACGATGTACTCGCGCCGGAGGAGCGTCTCGATGATCGCAGCCCGCGTGGCCGGGGTGCCGAGGCCCGAGTCCTTCATCGCCTCGGAGAGCTCCTTCTCGTCGAGGCTGCTGCCCGCGGTCTCCATCGCGGTGAGCAGCATGGCCTCGGTGAAGCGCGGAGGCGGGCGCGTCTTCTTGGACTGCGCCTGCGCGTCGAGCACGAGCTGCACCTGCCCCCGCGCGAGGCCCGGCGGGAGCCGCTGATCCGCGGTCTCGCGCTCGCCTTCCCCCTCGCCCCCTTCGCGCTCCTCGTGCCCCTCGCCGCTCGATTCCGCCTTCCTGCGCGGCCTCGCCGGCTGCTTGCCGAAGCCGATGTCGAGCACCTTCCACCCGACCTTCTCCACGACGCTGCCCGCGCTGTGGTAGCGGTCCACGATCGGCGCGCCGGCGCCTTCGCCCCGGGCGCGCGTGGTGATCGCGGTGATGACCGTGGTGATCGAGGTGACGTGATCCTCGTGCCACGCCGAGAGCAGCCGCCGGCAGATGAGATCGAAGATCTTCTGCTCGTCCGACGAGAGCTCCGCGCGCGAGGACCGTGCGCCCGTGGGGATGATGGCGTGGTGATCGCCGACCTTGCCGTCGTCGACGAAGCGCTTGCCGAGCGGCCGGGTCCCCGTCCCCGGGGCGAGCATGCCCCGGTACGAGCCCTCGATCGCCTGCACCACGGCGCCGAGCGTGGCGGCGATCTCCGTCGAGAGGTGCCGGCTGTCGGTGCGCGGATAGCTGATGAGCTTCCTGCGCTCGTACAGGGCCTGGGCCACCTCGAGCGTCTTCTGCGCGGAGAAGCCGTAAAGGCGATTGGCGTGCCGCTGGAGCTCGGTCAGGTCGTAGAGCAGCGGCGGCGGGAGGCGGCGAGACTCGGACCTCACCGCGTCGATGCGCGCCTCGCCGCGCCGGGCCCGCTCGACGATGCGCCGCGCCTCCTCTCCGTCCGGCGGCAGGCGCCTCCGCGACGGCGCGGTCTCGCCCTTCTCGTCGCCGCCCGCGGGGCCCGGCGCCTCGCGCGGCTCGTCGACGGCCGGTTTGTCGCGGAAATACGTGCCCTTGTAGGACGCGTCCGCCGCGCCCGCGCCGTCCTCCCGGAGCGGGCAGAAGGTCGCGACGACCTCGAGGTACGGCTCCGGGACGAACCGCCGGATCGCGAGCTCGCGCTCGACGACCATGGACAGCGTGGGCGTCTGCACGCGGCCGACCGAGAGATCCTGGTCGAAGACGAGGCTGTAGGCGCGCGAGAGGTTCATGCCGACGAGCCAGTCCGCCCGGCTGCGCCCGCGCGCGGCGTCGGCGAGGCCGTCGTAGCTGCGCGCGTCGCGCAGCCGCCGGAGCCCGTCGCGGATGGCGTCGGGGGTGAGCGACGAGATCCAGAGCCGCTCGACCGGCTTCTTGCAGCCGGCTGCCTCGTAGAGGTAGCGGAAGATGAGCTCGCCCTCGCGGCCCGCGTCGGTCGCGCAGACGACGCGCTCGACGTCGCGCCGGCCCAGGATCTTCCGGACGATCTCGAACTGCGCCCGCGTCCCGGGGAGGACGACGAGCGGAAACTGTGCGGGCAGCATCGGCAGGAGGTCGAGGCGCCAGCGCTTCCAGGCGGGGTCGATCTGGTGCGGCTCGGCGATGGCGACGAGGTGCCCCACCGCCCACGTGACGACATAGCCGCCGCCCTCGAGGAAGCCCTCGGCGCGCCGCGAGGCCCCGAGCACCGCGGCGATGTCGCGGGCGACGGCGGGCTTCTCTGCGACCACGGCGATCATGCGGCAACCATGCGACGACCCGGGGGCGACGGGCATCGCCGCGCCGCCCGCGGGGCGTTGATAGCGCGTGCCGCGCCCGGGCGGTATGGAGAAGCGCGCCGACGGCGAGGCCCGCGCTCCGGCGGCCATGCGCCGCGCCGGGCGATCACGGGCCGGGCCGGGCGGCCGCGAGCGGCGCCGCACCCCGCTGGCGCGCGACGCGGCGTTCGCCGCGAGCTGAGCGGGCTCGCTGGAAACGGTCGATTCGTGTCGTCGCCTTGACACACGCGCGCCGCGCGGGTTCACGTATTTCCCGGACGCACGGCGCCGCGCCGGGGAGCGCGGCGATCGGGAGAGAGGGGCATCGCGATGCGTGATTTGAAGGGGATCGTCGAGGTGGAGCTGCTCGTCGAGGAGAACGGCGCGCTCACGCCGACGCCGGAGTACGTTCACCGCGACACGACGTACGTCGAGGGGCGGTCTGGCCAGCGCTATGCGCTGCGCGTGCGGAACCTGACGGGCGGGCGCGTGGAGGTGTTGCCCTCGGTCGACGGGCTCGACGTGCAGAGCGGCAAGGACGCCTCGTTCGACCTGCGAGGCATCGTGATCAGGCCGCACGACTCGTTCGAGTTCACCGGGTTCCGCATCAGCGACGCCGAGGTCGCGACGTTCCGGTTCGGGAGCATCGAGCAGTCGTACGCCGCGAAGATCGGCAAGCCCCGCAACGTGGGTGTCCTCGGCCTGGCGGTGTTCGAGGAGCTGCCGCCGCCGCCGCCGCCTCCG
>JAICEP010000627.1 GCA_025924095.1 Sorangium sp. | reverse complement strand
GGGCGCTCCGCCGGACGGCAAGGGCTGAAGGGGCGCAGCGTGACTTACCCGTCCCCGTACGCCGCCGGCGAGCAGGCCGCGCCGGAGCCCACCTCCGACGCGCTGGCGCCGCCGTTCGGGCCGCCGCCGTCGTCCGCGCCGCCGTCGTCCGCGCAGCCGCCGGCCGAGCCGACCACCTTCCCAGGGCGCGTCGCCCGGCGCGTGCGCGACTACTTCCTCGCGCTCGACCCGACCTTCCTGTCCGCGGTCGCGCCGCTCGCGGTGATCGCCGTCATCCTCTTCACGCGCGCTCCGTCGACGAACTACATCTTCGACGAGCAGGAGGCGCTCCTCGCCAACCCGTACGTGAACGCGAAGGGCGGGCTCCGCTTCATCGACGCGATCCACCGCGATTTCTGGGGGCTGCCGCCCGACCGGAGCGTCGGCTCCTACCGCCCGCTGCCGAACCTCCTCTGGCGCACCGTCTGGGCCGTCACGAAGCAGCCGTTCTTCCATCACTTCTACAACGTCCTCTTCCACGCAGCGAACGGCGCGCTGCTCACGTGCGTCACGTTCTGGCTCACGCGCAAGCGCGGGCTCGCCTACCTCGCCGGGCTCATCTTCGTGGGCTGCGCGGTGCTCACCGAGGCGGTCAGCGGCATCGTGGGCATCGCCGACGTGCTCGGGGGCCTGGGCGCGATCGCCGCCCTCGCCGCCCTGACGCTGCCCGCGTGGGCGATGCCGTTCGGCGTGTTCGCGGCGGTGCTCCTCGGCCTCTTCTCCAAGGAGAGCGCGCTCGTCTGCGTGCCGCTGATCCCGTTCGCCGCGCTGATCGCGGCGCCCCTCACGCACCCCACGCGGCCGGCGCGGCTCGTCCGGTCGCTGCTCGCGCTGCTCGCCGCGGGCGCGGCGTTCGTGCTGTACGTCGAGCTCCGGCGGCGCTGGTTCCCGTCGCCCCTGCCGGCCGAGCTCACGACGCCGCTCGCGGAAGGCACGCCGCTCGTGAAGCGCGCGCTGCACGACCTGCTCGTCTGGTTCCACCAGGCACCCCTGCCGCGCGATCCGCTCAACAACCCGCTCAGCACCGCGGACACCCCGCACCGGATCGCCGGCGCGCTGCGCGTCTACTGGCGCGGCCTCACCCAGCTCGTGTTCCCGTGGACGCTCAGCGGCGACTACTCGTACCCGCAGGAGCCGACGCCCGACCGGCTTGTCTTCTTCGGCAGCGTCGCCGGCGCCGCGATGATGGTGCTGCCCCCGCTCGGCTCGCTCGCGCTCTGGATCGCGGCCCTCCGCCGCGAGCACCTCGAGCGGCGCGAGCGGCGATCGGTGCGCGCCGCCTTCCTCGTCGACGGCGGCCAGGCGACGTCGCGGCGGTGGTCGCTGCTCCTCGCCGGGGCGCTGCTCGCGGCGGGGGCGGCGGCGCTCGCCGCGTACGACTGGCAGGTGCTCCGCCCGGCGGGGCGCGTCCCGCTGCTCCGGGCGCTGCCGCTCGTGCTCTGGCCGCTGCCCTTCCTGCCCGCGCTGCTCCTCGGGCTCGGGCTGCTCGTCGAGGGCGCGCGCCCCCTGCCCTGCCCCGCGACGGCGGACCGGAGCGTCTGGGTGCCGCTGCGCCGCGGCTACGCGGGGCTGTGCCTCGTGGCGATCGGGCTGACCTGGATCGTGGTCAGCTACTTCCCGCACTCGAACATCCCGGTCGTCCTGCCGACGGTGCGCGCGGAGCGCTTCTGGTACTTCCCGGCCATCGGCTCGTCGCTGGTCCTCGCCGTCGCGTTCTCGTGGCTCCACGAGGCTTTCGCGGGCTCGACGCTCGCGCCGCGCGCGCGCTGGTCGTGGCGGGCGTGGGTGACGCCGACGCTGTTCGTGCTCTTCTTCGGCTTCCAGTGCGCGCAGGCCTACCGGCACGCGATGGACTACCGCAACGACCTCGACTTCTGGGCGGCGACGAAGGAGGCCGTCCCGAACAGCGCCAAGGCGCACCTCAACTACTCGGTCATGAAGGGCGCCCGCAGCGACCTCCCGGCCCGGCTCGCCGAGAGCAAGATCGCGGTGGAGCTCGCCCCGAGCTGGCCGATGGCCCACGTGTACACGGGCGACACGCTCTGCCGCATGCACCGCCCCGACGAGGCCTTCCCGCACTACCGGCGCGGCATGGATCTCGGCCCGAACGAGCTGAGCCTGATCGCGCTCGCGCTGCAGTGCCTGCACGACGAGCAGCGGCTCACGGCGTACGAGGCGGAGCTCCGGCAGCTCGCCGAGGAGCACCCGGGGACGTGGCTCGCGTACCTCGCGATCGACACGCTCGACAACGGCGCGAAGCACGGCGGCGTCGACCCGAAGTACCGGCCGCGCGGCTACAACGAGGGGCCGAAGGAGTGACCGAGGCGTGGCACGTGTACATCCTGCGCTGCGGCGACGGGTCGCTCTACACGGGCATCGCCCGCGACGTGGAGGCGCGCTTCGCGCAGCACGCGGCGGGGCGCGGGGCGCGGTACACGCGCGGCCGGGGGCCGCTCGCGGTGGTCCACGTGGAGACGGCGGCCGGCATGGGCGAGGCGCTGCGGCGGGAGGCGGCGATCCGGAGGCTCGGGCGCGCGGGGAAGGAGGCGCTCGCGGCGGGCCGCGGCCGATGACGTAGGCGTCGTTCTCTCGCTCCGCGCAGCTTCGTGGCCGAACCGCGTCGAAGCGCTGTTCCTCCGGGCCGAGGTATCATCGTGAATGAGGAGATACGGTGAGGAAGTCGACCTCGAGCGCGAAGACCGAGAGCCTCCAGCAGAGCGAGCTCTCCGGCGGTGACCTGGACGCCGACGCCTATCTCCTGGTGATCGACGGCTCCTCGTCGCGGCGGTGCCCGCTGCCGAGGGAGGGGGTGCTGTTCGTCGGGCGCTCCTCCGACGCGGCGATCTGCGTCACCGCCGCGGCGGCGTCCCGGCGGCACGCGAAGTTCCTCGTCGTCGGCGGCGAGGTGCAGGTCATCGACCTGAAGAGCCACAATGGAACGCTCGTCAACGGCGAGCGGCTGGAGGGCTCGCGCCTCCTCTCGTCCGGCGACGTCGTCACGATCGGCGACGCCGTGCTGATCCTCCGGCGCGAGCCCCGGGCGCCGGACCGCGCCCTCGTCGATGCGGGCCGCTGGCGCCGGCGCCTCGAGGAAGAGATCGAGCGCGCGGGCGATTACGGCAGGCCGCTCGCGGTGGCCGTCGTGTCGACCGGCGGCGTCCGGGACAAGGCGGTCGCGGGGGCCGCGGCCGCGGCGGCGCTGCGGCTCATCGACGTCCTCGCCTGGGACGGCGGCGCGCAGCTCGTCGTCCTGATGCCTGAGCTCGGGGCCGAGGCGGCGCGCGCGGCGACGCTCGAGCTGCTGGAGGCGCTCGCGCCGCTCGCGCCCGGGACCCGGGGCGGGGTCGCTGCGTACCCGGCGGACGGCGGCGATGCCGAGACGCTCGTCTCCGGCGCCGCCGCCGCGGCCTCGATCGCGGGGCCGGGGACGGTGGCCGTCGCCGCGGACACCGCCGTCCGGCACCGCGTCGGCGAGCGCGAGGTCGTGCTCGCCGACCCGGCGATGATCCGCGTGTTCGAGCTCGTCCGCCGGCTCGCCGCGAGCGAGCTCTCGGTGCTCGTCCTGGGCGAGACCGGGACCGGCAAGGAGAACGCCGCGGCGGCGCTGCACCACTGGTCGGCGCGGGCGAGCAAGCCGCTGATCACCCTCAACTGTGCGGCCCTCCCGGAGACGCTCGTCGAGAGCGAGCTGTTCGGGTACGAGCGGGGCGCGTTCTCGGACGCGCGGGCGCCGAAGCCGGGCCTGCTCGAGCGCGCGCACGGCGGCACGGTGTTCCTCGACGAGATCGGCGAGCTGCCGCTCGGCGCGCAGGCCAAGCTGCTGCGCGCGCTCGAGGCGAAGCGGATCACGCGCCTCGGCGACGTGCGCGAGCGCGAGGTCGACTTCCGCATCGTGGCGGCGACGAACCGCGACCTCGAGGCCGAGAGCCGCGCGGGCCGCTTCCGGGAGGACCTGCTCTTCCGGCTGAGCACGGCGGTGGTCGAGCTGCCGCCGCTCCGGCACCGGCCGCGCGAGGTGCCGATCCTGGCGCGCCTCTTCCTGGCCGAGGCGCGCGCCCGGGGCGGCAAGCCGCCGGTCGAGCTCTCGGAGGCCGCGCAGTCGACCCTCGCCGCTTATGCGTTCCCTGGCAACGTGCGCGAGCTGAAGAATGCGATGGAGTTCGCGGCGGCGACGGCGGAGAGCGAGGTCGTCGAGCTGTGGAATCTGCCGGACCGCATCGTGGGGCGAGGGGCGGCGGCGACGGCGGGTGGGGGCGCGGCGGCGGGCGGGGGCGCGGCGGCCGGTGGGGGCACGCCCTCCTCGCCGCCGGGGGCGCCGCCGCGATTCCGGCCGATCGCCGAGGAGCTGAAGGAGCTGGAGCGCCGGCGGATGCAGGAGGCGCTCGAGGCGACGGGCGGGGTGCAGACGCGCGCGGCGGAGCTCATCGGGATGCCGACGCGCACGTTCGTGTTCAAGCTGAAGCAGTACGGCATCGTGGTGCGGCCGGCGAAGCGTCCGTCCTGAGAGCGCCGGTCACCCAGCGCGCCTCGCCGGCATCCGGTCCACTCATCGAGCGCTCGGCCGGCCGGACAGGGCTTCTTCCTCGTTCAGGGAGCCGGCGACGACCTCGTGGGCGCCGATGTCGTGGGCGCTCTCCTGAGGGCGTGGGGTGCCGAAGAAGTCCTCCTGGACGTCGGCGAGGAGAGTCCCCTGGTTCCTGACGGGTGAGCCGCCCAGCAGCCGGAAGTCGTCGGGTTCGGCGCCGTTCTTGTTGACGAGCAGCGGGTCTCCGACCACATCGCTCGCGCTCTGCCCCGATCCCCCCGACGAGGAGCTCCCGTCGCCGCCGAACCAGTTGTTGCTGGCGAAGTCGATCCTGACGGTGTGACTGAACCTCGTCAGCGGCCTGTCGCTGCTCAGCTGGTAGAAGATGTTGTTGACGACCTGGGCTCGCCCGCCCG
>JAICEP010000626.1 GCA_025924095.1 Sorangium sp. | reverse complement strand
GTTCCGTCAGGCCGGCGATCACCGCAACTCGGTCGCGGCGCTCGTGATCGCGGCGCTCGCCCAGGCGGAGCTGGGCGAGCGCGCCGGCGCCGAGACGACGCTGCGGGAGTGCTGCCGCATCACGGAGCAGGTCGGGCAGCTCTTCCCGATGGCGTTCGCCAAGGTTCACCTGATCCATGTGCTCGCTGACAGCGCGTGCGCGTCCCATCGACAGGAGGCGCGCGCCCTGGCGCTGGCGTGGGTGACGTCGGCCAACCCGAACCAGCTGCACCTCGGCGTAGCCCACAACGTGATCGCGCGGGTCGAGGCGAGGGACGACGACCTGGAGCAGGCCGAGGCGCACGCGCAGAAAGCGTGCGAATTGCTCGCGGTCTTCCGCCCTTACCGGCTCTTCGCGCTCACGACCCTGAGCGCGGTGCTGCTCGCGCGGGGGCGCGCGGCGGACGCGCAGCGAGCCGCGGCGCTCGGCGTGCAGATCCTGGAGGAGATCGGCGGCGCCTGCGAGGTCGAGCTGCGCCTCTTGCTCGCGGAGTCCTGCTATGCATCCGGAGAGGGGGCGCGGGGGGACGAGGAGCTCGGGAAGTGCGTGTCTCGACTCCGCGCGTGCGCCTCGGAGATCCTCGAGGACGGCGCGCGCGAGCGCTACCTCCGCGAGGTGCCTGCGAACAGGCGGGCCATCGCGCTCGCCAGGTCGCGGCTCGGCGACGAAGGCGACCTTCACGAACCGCCCTGGATGCGCTCGGCCCGTGATCGCGATCGGGGCGCTGGCTGAACAACGCCGGCTCGCCGGCTCGCGACCCAGGCGTCAGGGTGCCCTCACCGCGCCGCTCCCCCCTCCCCTCCCGGCGCCTCCTCGCCCGGCGCCTCGCCGTCCTTCCGGCGCTCCCGGCAGCGGCCCAGCACGTTCTGGATCATCGGCAGCGGCAGCGCGAGATCCAGCGAGAAGCGGCCGTTGCGCGGGCTCACGCTCGCCAGATCCAGCAGCTCGGCGAGCTGCTCCTCGCCGTCCGCCTGCGCCTTCAGCCGGCCCAGCGAGAGCGCGGTCCCGAGCGTCTTGCCGAGATCGTCCACGTCGGCCGCCACGGGTCCCGTCACCTCGGCCACGATCGCGACGTCCTCCGACGCGTCGACGTGCAGCTCCACCTGGCTCACCGCGCCGCGCAAACGCTCGGCGATGTCCGGCGCGCTCCCCTCGAGGAGCTCCGCCACATCGTCGGCCGAGAGCACCCCGTACGCATCCCCGTAGCTCGCCCACTCCGGGATCACCGGCGGCGCAGGCGCCACCTTGTCCTCGAGCCGGTCGATCGCGGCCTCGATCGCCTGCGCGTCCTTGCCGACGAACAGGAGGCCGTCACCCCAGCGGCCGAACACAGGCGAGCGACCCTCCTCCTCGAACAGCGCCCCTCTCGCGCCGTACGCGCGGCGGCTCCCCCGCAGCGAGTCCAGGCGCGCCGACGGGAACTCGCCCGAAGCCACCACGAGGGCCCCCGACGACGCCGCGATCCGGTCGATGTCCTCGAGCACGTCGATCCCGAACTCGTCCTCGATCTCCTCGAAACTATCCATGTCGAGGTTGGCGAGCATGCAGTCGAGCCAGAGCTTGCCCGCCGGCGACTCCTTGATGGCGCTCGCCTCGAAGACGACCACCGATGTGGCCTTGTCCGTCGGCAGCGCCGTCAGCAGCGGGTCGCGCCTGGGCTTTTGCTCCTGGCTCGGGTCCACCTCCCGCGACGGCGGCAGCGTGCGGCGGCGCTGGCTGCGCTCGACCTCGGGGCCGCGCGGGTGGCGCGGGAACTCCACGCGCGGCTTCTTCGCGGACGTGGCCTTGTCGTCGCCACGCGCCATGAGCCACGCGGCGAGGCCGAGGAGGACGACCGCAGCGAGGAGCCAGGCTCGATGACGCATGGTGCTCAAAAATCCTTCTGCTCGAATCGCCAGATGCCGAAGGCGACGGCGGCGAGGCCGAAGACGGCGATCCCGGCGAGCTGACTCGCGAGGTCGAGCGCCTCGACGGGCGCCGAGGCGGCGAGATCGGCGGAGGTGTCGGCCAGCGTGGAGACGCGCGGCAGGAGCGAGGTGACGGCGCGGAAGAGCGCGCGGGGGGCGCCGGGCTCGAAGAAGGTCGCGAGGCGCTCGCGGTAGCCGGCGACGATGCCCGCGAGGAAGAGGGCGCCGCCCGTCGCGGCGGAGAGCGCGGCGCTGCGCGCGAACACGGAGGCCGCGAGCATGCCGCCGTAGAGGGCGGCGAAGGTGACGCTCGCGAGCAGGGCGGCGAGGACCGGGCGCAAGGTCCAGACGCCTGTCTTCACGGCGAGCAGGAGCGTGAGGCCGCCCGCGCCGTAGAGCGCGCCGGCCATGGCGAGGCCGAGCACGCCGAGGAAGGTGCCGGCGAGCAGCTCCCAGCGCTGGACGGGGAGCGCGAGGAGGTGCTCGATGCGGCCGGGCGCGAGCAGGCTCGGGGCGAAGTCGGCGCAGGCGAGGACGCCGAAGCCGAGGCCGCCGTAGAAGATGACATACGCCGCCGCCCGGAAGATGGGCCGGAGGGCGACGTCGACCGAGCGGATGTCGGTGGGGAGGACCTGGCCGAAGAGGCGCGTGGCGGCGAGGGCGCCGTCGACGACGTCCATGCGCAGGGTGAAACCGGCGACGCCGAGCAGGAGGGTGATGCCGGCGCCGAGGGCGAGGAACCACCTGCGCGAGGCCGCCTCGCGGATGAGGTCGAGCGCGACGGCGAGGACGGTCGTCACGGCGAAGCTCCGGCGGAGCGGGCGGGAGCGCGCGCGGGGCCGGCGCCGCCGCCGGGGTCGTCGCTCGGTCCGCCGCCGGGCCCACCCCCGCCCGCGGCGGCGGCCTCGGGCCCGTCCCGCGCGCCGAGGGCCTCGGCGAGGACGTCCTCGAGGTCGCGCATGTCCCGGGCGAGCTCGACGAGCAGGGCGCCCCGGGCGCGGGCGCGGTCGAGCAGGGCGTTGAGGTCCTCGGGGCTCGCGGCGTCGCAGGTGAAGGCGCCCTCGGCGTCGCGGGCGACGAAGCCGAGCGGGAGGAGCGCGGCCGGATCGCAGCCGGGCGCGAAGCGGACGCGGAAGCGCGTGGCGCTGCCGCAGAGGGCCTCCAGGGCGCCTTCGCGGATGAGGCGGCCGCCGGCGAGGATGCCGATGCGGTCGCAGACGCGCTCGGTCTCGGAGAGCAGGTGCGAGTTGAGGAAGAGGGTGACGCCGCGGGCGCGCTCCTCGGTGAGGAGGCGGCGGATCTCGGCGCGGCCGAGGGGGTCGATGCCGTCGGTGGGCTCATCGAGGACGAGGAGGTCGGGCGCGCCGAGGAGGGCCGCGGCGAGGCCGAGGCGCTGCTTCATGCCCTTGGAGAAGCCGCCGATGCGGCGCTGGGCGCTGTCGACGAGCCCGACGCGGGCGAGGTCCCGAAGGAGCGCGGCCTCGGTCATCGAGAGGCGCTTGAGCCGGGCGACGCTGGCGAGAAAGGCGACCGGCGTCCAGGCGTGCGGGAGGTGAAGGCGCTCGGGGAGATAGCCGATGCGGGCGCGGACGGCGCGGTCGTCGGGGGCGCCGCCGAGGACGCGGACGACGCCGGAGGTGGGGCGGACGACGCCGAGGAGGGTCTTGATGAAGGTGGTCTTGCCGGCGCCGTTGGGGCCGAGCAGGCCGAACGCGGCGCCGCGGGGGACGGCGAGATCGAGGCCGGCCAGGGCCTGTTGGCCCTCCCGCCGGAAGAGACCCGCGTAGGTCTTGCGGAGCGCGGCGGCTTCGATGGCGAGCACGGCGAGAGCATAGCCCAGGTGGGAATCCGGGGATCGGGCGAGATGTCGGAGCCTCCACTCACGGCCTGCAATCCCCCGCCCCGCACTCGCGCGGCCTGGGCTCACACCCGGTATCGAGCGCCCGGCATCAACGCATGTGCGAGCCCGCCCATGGCGGTTGCGAGCCGACCTTCAAGGCGCTCCGCAGGAGAGGCACGAGCGGCGTTCGCCGTGGAGACTCCGCAGGCAGCGCGGCGCATTGCACCCTACTGGCAATCTTCCAACCAGCGCCGGCAATTTCTCGCTCGTGCGGGTCCTGATTGCCCCGGATAACCACGATCATCGGATCGCTGCCGCCCTGGATCGTGTAGGGTGCGAATGTGGTGGATCTCGACGCGATCTCGGACCGAACCTACGTCGCTGCGGGAGCAGACTTCGCCTTCGTGATCACCCGGCGGGGACAGCTCGTCACCCGACGAGCGCCGTGCGACATGTCCAAGGAGGGCCGCAGCCGGATCGTCGAGGCTGCGCTGAGCCTCGGAGACCGGGGCCGGCTCGGGCATGTGGAGCTGTCGCGCGAGGACCTGGTCCCGTACGGCGGCGCGGCGCCCGTCGACCTGTACTTCGGTGTGGCCGCGGAGGTGATCCTCTGCGTGGTCATGCCCACGTGGGCGGAGCGGGAGGGCGTGCTGCCCGCGATCGAGCGCGGCCTGCGCGCCATCGACGAGGGCACCCCGGCGGAGCCGCAGCCGGTCCGCAAGGGGCACCGGCGCACCCGCTCGCGCCCGCGCGGGGAGGCGGCGCCCTCCTCGGCCTTGCGCCCGCGCGGGGAGGCGGCGCCCTCCTCGGCCTTGCGCCCGCGCATCGAGGCGGCGCCTCCCTCGGCGCGCCGCCCGGTCGCCGAGGTCCGCGAGCCGCCGCCGTCCCCCTGCGCGGTCGCGGCCTCGTGCGAGCGGCCGCCGTCGCCCTCCAGGCGCGCCGCGCCGTCGCCGCCGCCGGCCGGCAGGCGCAGCGCCGTCGCGGGCCTGGTCCTCCTCGCCAACGGCGGGCCGCCCCGCTCGCTGGCGCGCCCGGTGATGCTCCGCGACGCGCCCCCGCCGCCCGCGGCCTCACCCCAGCCCTCCGCGTCGCTGCCGGACATCGGCGTCCAGCCGTCGCTGCCCGAGATCCGGCTGGGCATGGCGTCGGTGGGCCACGAGACCCTGGCGGCGATCGAGGCCGAGCTGCGGCAGCC
>JAICEP010000625.1 GCA_025924095.1 Sorangium sp. | reverse complement strand
GGTCCTCGTGACCCAGACCCCGGAGCGGTTCGCGCGGGTGATGCGGCCGAAGGTCGCCGGCGCGTGGAACCTCCACGAGGCGACCCGCGGGCTCCCGCTCGACGCGTTCGTGTTGTTTTCGTCGATGGCGTCGGTGCTCGGCGCGGCCGGCCAGGGGAACTACGCCGCGTCGAACGCGGTCCTCGACGCGCGGGCCCACCACCGGGTCGCGGCCGGGTTGCCGGCGACGTCGGTGAACTGGGGCGCGTGGCGCGAGGTCGGGATGGCCGCGGCCCAGGAGAACCGGGGCGAGCGGCTCGCCTCACGCGGCCTCGATGGGCTCGCGCCCGACGAGGGCGTCGAGACCTTCGCGCGGCTCCTCTCGCAGGGCGCCGTCCAGCGCGCGGCCATGCGCTTTCACCCGCGCCGCTGGCAGGAGTTCCACCTCGCCGCGGCGCGCTCGCCCTTCCTCGCGGAGCTCGCCGACGACCTGGCCGGTCAGGCGGACCCGCGGGGCGCCGCGGGCTCCATCCGCTCGCAGATCGCCTCCGCGCCTGCGGGAGAGCGCCGGGCCGCGCTGGAGGCGCACCTCCGGGATCAGATCGCTCGGGTGCTGCGCTGCGAGCCGTCGCGCGTGGGCGCGGGCACCCCGCTTCAGCAGGCCGGGCTCGACTCGCTCATGGCGATGGAGCTCAGAAACCGGCTCGAAGCGAGCCTCGGCGTCTCGCTGAACGTCACGTTGATCTGGCGGCACCCGACCGTCGTCGACCTCGCGGAGTACCTCGCCTCCGCGATGGACATCCCGCTCGGCGCCTCCGCCGAGCCCGCGCTCCCGCCTGTCCCCGAGGCGCCCCCGGCGGCCGCGTTGACCGACGACGGCGCGCAGAAGATCGCGAAGGTGCTGCGCGCGCTCAAGAGGCTCTCGGCGAGCCGCCGAGGCCCTTCGGAAGAGGGCGGAACGGACCGGTAGGCAGCCGTATGAAAGAAGAATTGACCGAAGCCATGCAGGCGGTTTCCGAGCTCGTCGGGGAGCTCTCGCCCGACGAGCGCGCGGTGCTCTCGTCGTTGCTCGCCCCTCGGCCGGAGCCGATCGCCATCGTGGGCATCGGGTGCCGTCTCCCCGGGGGCGCGGGCGACCCGGCGTCCTTCTGGCGCCTGCTCGCGGAGCGGGGCGATGCGGTCCGCGAGATCCCGGCCGATCGCTGGGACGTCGACGCCTTCTACGACCCCGACCCGGACGCTCCCGGGAAGATGTACACGCGCTACGGCGCGTTCCTTGACCGCGTCGACGGGTTCGACCCCCACTTCTTCGAGATCACGCCGCGCGAGGCCGCGCGCATGGACCCGCAGCAGCGGCTCTTGCTCGAGGTCGTGTGGGAGGCGATCGAGGACGCGGGGCAGCCTCCGGACGGGCTGCGCAGGAGCCGGACGGGCGTCTTCGTCGGCGGCAGCTGGCGCGACTACGAGCTCTTGCACACGCGGGGCGGGAGCCTCGCCCAGGTCGACGCCCACACGCTGACGGGCGATCTCGCGAGCGTCCTTGCGGGCCGCGTCTCGTACACGCTCGGGCTCGAGGGCCCCAGCATGACGGTGGACACGGCGTGCTCCTCCTCGCTCGTCGCGATCCACCTCGCGTGCGAGAGCTTGCGGGGCGGCGGGTGCGACCTCGCGCTCGCGGGCGGCGCGAGCCTCATCCTTGCGCCCGACGGCTTCGTGAAGCTCTCGAAGATGCGGGCGCTCTCGCCCGACGGCCGCTGCCGGACGTTCGACATCCGCGCGAGCGGGTTCGCGCGCGGCGAGGGGGTCGGGGTGCTCGTCCTCCGACGCCTCTCCGACGCGCAGCGCGCGGGAGATCGCATCTGGGCCGTCCTCCGCGGCTCGGCGGTCAACCACGACGGCCGCAGCGCGGGTCTGAGCGCGCCGAGCAGCCTCGCCCAGCGCGCCGTGATCCGTGCAGCGCTCGAGGCCGCCGGCGTCTCGCCCTCCGAGGTCGGGTACATCGAGGCGCACGGCACGGGCACCCCGCTCGGCGATCCGATCGAGATGGAGGTGCTCAAGGACATCTTCGGAGACCCGCGCCCGGGTGGATCGGTCTGCGCGGTCGGCTCCGTCAAGACGAACATTGGCCACATCGAGGCCGCTGCGGGCGTCGCGGGCGTCATCAAGGCGGTCCTCGCGCTCCGGCACGGCGTCATCCCCGCCCACCTGCACTGGACGCAGCTCAACCCGCGCATCTCGCTGGAGGGCACGCCGCTCGTCATCCCGGTCGAGGCGCGGTCCTGGCCGCGCGGCGGCGCGGAGCGCATCGCCGGGGTCAGCTCGTTCGGCATCAGCGGCACGAACGCGCATGTCGTCCTGGCCGAGGCGCCCGAGCCCGAGCGCCGGCCCGAGGGCCAGCGCCATGGCTACCAGGTCATCACGCTCTCGGCGAAGACGGAGACCGCGCTCGGGGAGCTCGCGGCCCGCTACGCCGCGGCGCTCTCGGCCGACGCCTCGATCGAGCTCTCGGATGTGGCCGCCACGGCCAACCTCGGCCGGGCGCGGCACGCCTTCCGCGCCGCGATCGTCGCCGGCTCGACGGCGGAGGCCGCGCCGCTCCTGGCGGCGTTCTCCCGCGGGGATCGGCCGGCGGGCGTCCTTTCCGGCGAGGCGACCGCGCGCCCCAAGGTGGCGTTCGTGCTCTCCGGCCGCGCCGGTGATCGGGCCGGCTTCGGCCAGCATCTCTACGAGACCGAGCCGGCGTTCCGCGAGGCGCTCCACCGCTGCGACAAGCTCTTCCGGCCGTTGCTCGACGGCTCGGTGCTCCGCGCCTTGCTCCCTCCTGCGGGCGCCCCGGCGGCGTCTCCGGCGGGCAAGTACGAGCGCCCTGCGGCCTTCGCGCTCGAGGTGGCCCTCTGCGCGCTGTGGCGTGCCTTTGGCGTCGAGCCGGACCTCGTGATGGGGTGCGGCATCGGCGAGGTCACGGCGGCCTATGTGGCCGGAGCGCTGTCGCTCGAGCAGGCCGCCGCGCTCGCGGCTGGCCGCGAGCCGCCGATCGACGCGCGTCCACCGGCGCGCATCGGGATCGTGTCCTGCTCGATCGGCCGGTTGATGAGGCCCGACGAGGTGTCGGATCGCGCCACATGGGCTCGCCTCCAGCGCGGCACCGCGGAGCTCGAGGCCGGCGTGCGGGCGCTTCACGCCGAGGGCTGCGGGATCTTCGTGGCGCTCGGTCCGGCCAGCGGCCTGCCTCCGGCCGCCCCCGCGGTCTGGATCCCCTCGATCGTGGCCCCTGGGGACGAGGTGGTGCCGTTGCTCCGCGGTCTCGCGGCGCTCAGCGTACGGGGCGTCCAGGTGGACTGGGCGAAGCTCCACGAGTGTCGCCCTGGCCGGCGCATCAGCCTGCCCACGTACCCGTTCCAGCGCGAGTCCTTGTGGCTGCCTGTGCGCCGGCCCTCCGGGGGAGATGCGCGGCGGCTCCTGCCGCGAGCGGTCGCAGCAGCGGGGGATCCGCTCCTCGGCGAGCGCGTTGCCTCGCCGATGTCCGCGCTCCAGTTCGAGGCCCGCGTGGCCGCTTCCTCGATGCCCTTGCTGAGGATGGAGTCGCGCCCCGCGTCGACGGAGTCCGCGGAGTCCCGCCCCACGTCGATGCATCCGCTGCCCGAGGAGCCCATGTTCGTTCCCGTGGCGATCCACCTCGGGCGGCTCCTGGCTGCGTCGAGGCAGGCGCTCGGGTGCGAGGAGGCCCTGCTCGAGGACCTCGCGTTTCCCGAGCCGATGCTCCTGCGCCGGCGTGACGAGGAGCGCATCAGCCATCTCACCCTCGTACCGGAGCCGACCGGGGCGCTCTTTTCCGTGTCGATCGCCAGCATCCCGGGCGACGGCCCGCCCGACTGCGCCCGCTGGACGACGCACGCGACGGGGAGGCTCCGTGACGTCGAGGCGGGACCGGCTCCGGCCGCCATGAAGCCGGAGGCGATCGGCGGGGGCGCCGCAGCGGTCGTGGACCGAGACGGCTTCTATGCCCGAATCGCGGCGAGCGGCCATCGACCCCTCGGGGCAGCCCGCTGGGTCGAGCGTGCCGCCCTGGGACCTGACGGCGTGAGCGCGGAGATAGCGATCCCTGACGGCAAGGAGGGCGTGGCCCTCCCGCTCTCCGTCGCTCTCCTGCACGCTGCCCTGGAGGTCGCCCTGGCGGCGGCGCTGGCGCATCCGGCCCCCGAGGGCGCGCTGCCCGTGCCTCTTTCGCTCTCCCGGCTTCGCTATGCGGGAGCGCGCCGAGGGGAGGGCCCATGGACCTGCGCTGCGCGTGGGGTCCCGGGCGCCCCGGGGGAGCCGTTCACCGTCGCATGGACGCTGCGCGACAGCGCTGGCCGAGCCGTCGCCGATGCGGCGGGGCTCGCGATCGGCTGGCGCTCGCGATCGGACCTCCTGGGCAAGCTCACCGCGCGCCAGGCCGAGCTCCTGTACGAGCTCTCGTGGCGCCCGGAGCTGCAGGCGCCGGACCGATCCGTGCGGGCTCCTGCTCGCTGGATCCTCCTCGCGGGCGGCTCCGAGCTCGGGCAGGGCCTCGCGGCGTGTCTCGAGCAGCAGGGCGGAGCGCCGATCCTCGTGCGCGCCGAGGCCGGCGGTGATCGCGACGCGCCTCTCGCCGAGGTTCTTCGCCTGCTCGACGGGAATGACGGGCCTTCTGGCGTGCCGGTCGCCGGCATCGTCGATCTTCGAGCGGCGGACGGAGCTCCCCGGGGCGGGCAGCGCGCGTCCGGTGACCCCGCCGATCCGCGCCTTTGCGACAGCGTGCTGCGGCTCGCGCGGGCTCTCGCGGACCGGAAGGGCCGCACCGGGACGGGCGCGCCGCCGCGGCTGTGGCTCGCGACCCGGGGCGCGCAGGCGGTGCAGGCGCATGAAGGGGACGGCGAGCGCCGATCCCCGGCGCAGGTGGAGGACGCGCCCGGCTTCGCGGGGGCCCCGCTCTGGGGGCTTGGCCGTGTGCTCGCCGCCGAGCACCCGGACCTCGCGGGTGGGCTCAT
>JAICEP010000624.1 GCA_025924095.1 Sorangium sp. | reverse complement strand
GTAGACGGTCACCGTCCGCGGTCACGTAGACGGTCACCGCCCGCGGTCACGTAGACGGTCACCGTCCGCGGTCACGCAGGCGGCACGTAACAGCCGGCCTCGCTCCCTTCTCCGTCCTCCGCGCCCATCTGGTCACCTCGGGGCAGCCCGATGTGACGCTGGCACAATCGAACAGCACGATTCGGTTTCGCCCTTCGGTCCAGCGGCCCCGTGCGCTATGGCTCAGGGGAGCATGGCGGACGACGTCTTCGGCATCGTCGGCACCACGCAGGCGGGTAATTTCCACGTCGAGCAGGTGGTCGCGGAAGGGGGATTTGGCGTGGTGTACCGAGCGCTTCATGCCGGTTTCCGCGCGCCTGTCGCCCTGAAATGCCTGAAGGTCTCCGAGGCGAAGACCCCGCGCGAGCGCCAGCTCTTCCTCGAGAAGTTCCGCGAGGAGGCCCAGCTGCTCTTCCGGCTCTCCGCCTCCATCCCGGAGGTCGTCCGCCCGCTCCACGTCGACGTGCTGCACCTCAAGCGCGGGGAGTTCGTCCCCTTCCTCGCCCTCGAGTGGCTGGAGGGCGAGTCGCTCGACAAGGTCATCGATCGGCGCAGGCTCCAGGGGGACCCGCCGATCCCGCTCCACCGGCTGATGAAGATGATGCGCCCGATCGCGCAGGCGATCGCGCGCGCGCACCGCTTCCCGAGCCCGAACGGCCCGGTGTCGATCATCCACCGCGATCTCAAGCCCGAGAACATCTTCATCACGACGCAGGAGGGGACGGAGCGCCTCAGGATCCTCGACTACGGCATCGCCCAGGCGAAGACGCTGGCCGAGCAGGCCGTCGGGCGGGTGACGAACGGCGACCCGCTGAACGCGTTCTCCCCGGCGTACGGCGCGCCGGAGCAGTGGGCGCCGAAGCGGTTCGGGCAGGCGGGAACCTGGACCGACGTCTGGGGTCTAGCGCTCACCATGGTGGAGGCGCTCGTCGGGCGGCAGGTGATCGACGGCGAGGCGCAGGCCATGATGGGGACGGCGCTCGACGTGAATCGCCGGCCCACGCCCCGGACCGAGGGCGCCAGCATCCCGCCCGAGGTCGACGCCGTGTTCGAGCGCGCGCTGGCCGTGAGCCCGCGCGACCGCACGAGGGACATCGAGTCCTTCTGGACCGAGCTGGAGGCGGCGATGGGGCTCCCGGCCACGTTCGGGCGGGCCGCCGCCCTCGAGGACGCGTACTCCACCCCGCCTCCGCCCTCGTCGTCGATGCGCGCCCCGCAGGTCAAGCGCGCCGGGCACGTCTGGCTCGACACGCCCAGGGACGCGGGGTCGCTCGAGCTCGATCTCGACGCGGCCCCGGCGTCGATGCGCTCGCCGCGGGGAGGCCGCCGCGACGGCCCGGCGAGCAGCGTGCGCCCGCTGCCGGGCCCGGATTCCGCCGGGCTCGAGATGGATCTCCCGGAGGCCCCACCGAGCGCGCTGGGCCGGGGCATCGGCGCGTTCGCCGCCGACAGCGCGCCCGCGAGCGCGCGAGGCCGCGCGCTCAGGGACGAGCGCGCGGGCTTCGCGGAGGCGACGCCCGTGGGCGGACACCCGCGCGCCGGCGGGATCGGGGTGGAGAGCGCCTCGCCGAGCATGCACGCGCGCGGCGGCGGGATGCTCGGGATGATGGAGGGCACGCCGCCGCTGGAGATGGCGCTCGGCGTGGCGCCGCGCGCGACCTCGCTGCCGCCGGTCGCGGTGCGCCCGCTGTCGGACATGCCGTCGGCGAGGTACCGGCCGTCGACGCGCCCGCCGGCGGACATGCGACCGCGCCCGCCGGAGCCGAGGCCGATCGCCACCGGGCCGACCCTCCTCCAGCAGCTGGGGCTGCCCGTGGCCTGCATCGTGTTCGCGTGCGTGGTCACGGTCGCCGACCTCATCATGAAGCGATCGGGCGAGGTGCTGAGCTTCGGCCCGGTGCGCTCGTTCTGGGTCGCCGGCGTGCTGCTCCTCTTCGGCGTCGGCCTGTTCTTCTGGCGCATGCTCGGAGACCCCGGAGATGCCTGAGATGACCCACGGGAGCGCCGCGGAGCAGCGCGCCGACCAGAGCGTGTCGGCCCGCTTCACGCGGCTGATGAACGCGTCGACCTCGCGGTGGGGCGTGCTCACCGATCCCCCGCTCGTGGCGCTCGCCTCGAGCGTCTTCCTGCTCGCGTTCCTCGCGGCGCTCGGCCGCGACGTGGGCCCCGCGGTCGCGCGCCCGCTCGGCGCCCTCGTGCTCGCGCCGATCGCGGTCGCGCTCGTCGTCAGCGTGGCGCTGCGCGGCGCGCGGCGCGCGGTCGTCGCGTGGCTCGCGCGCCAGCCGTTCCCGGTGGAGAACCTGAACGCCGTGCTGAACGGCCTGGGAGAGGGGCTGGAGGTCACCTTCGCCGGCGCGGTCCCGGAGGCGGCGGAGCTCAACGCCGAGCTCGACAAGGTGCACCCGGACGCGTTCGTGACGGGCGGCGTCGAGGACGCGCGCACGCTGGACATCCGCATCGGCGTCATCGACTCGAAGCGCAACCCGGCCGCGACGAACCACCAGCGCTACGCGCGCGTCCGCGAGCTCGTCGAGCGCGCGCTCGTGCCGCTCGCGGAGCGCTACCCGATCCAGAGCGTCCGGGTGAAGTGAGCTCCGGCGCAGGGCGGGCGCCAGGGGCTCCCGCCTACCGAGGCGCTCCCCACCCCACGTCGAGGCGCTGCCACGCGAAGTCGTCGGCACCGAGGTCGAAGTAGCGGTTCCGATCCGGCACGACGCGGGCGTGATCCGGCACATGCACGCGCGGCGCCCAGCCGACCTCCCAGCAGCCCTCGCCGTCGTTCCATCGCAGCCCGCCCCAGGCATAGCCGTAGGTCTCCTGCGGGTCGCCGTGCGTGGCGCCGGCGACGTACTGCACCGCGGCTCCTGGGCGGCCGAATCGCTTCACGGCGCTCGCCTTGGCGTCGTGGATATGACCGAACAGGTGCACGTGGGCGTGCGGCGCGAGCGCGCTCGCGAGCCACGACTCGCTCACCGGGTCCAGCCACTCCGGCGGGTGGTGTGAGAGCACGAGCAGCAGGTCGTTCGAGGATGTGCTCCCGATCGTGTGCTCCAGCTGCGCCCTGCCGACGATCAGGTTGCGGACGAGCCCCTTCGCGCTCGTCGCCTGCCTGTCCCTGCCGTCGAACGCGTCGCTCACCCAGACCGTCGACAACCCGACGACCTTGATCCTGGCTTCCAGGCCGGGGGCGACAGGCATCTCCTCTGCCCAGTCGATGCCGGTCGGGCATGGGGGAGGGTGATCCGGGAAGGCGCCCGAGAGGAAGCGGCGGTACGTCGAGAGCTTCTCGGCGAGCACGTCGCGCAGGCTCGAGTCGGAGAGCTCGCCGTCGAGCTCTTCTGGGCGCGCGCGGATGGCCTCGTGCGCGCGCTGGACCAGCCGCGCGCCGGCGATGCCACGATCGACGTCGTGGTTGCCGGGGACGAGGCGCACCGACGACGGCGGCGCGCCGACGGCCTGGCAGAGCTCCCGGAGCCAGGTCGCCGCGATCGTGTACTCGGAGGGATGGGCCCTCTGTGCGACGTCGCCGGTCACGAAGACGCGATGAGGGGCGCCGTACCGCGCAGCGCAACGAGCCATGTCCTCGCGGATCGCCCTCGTGATCGCCTGCCGCGCGAAGGCGTGGCTCGCATCTCCGGCGCCGAAGTGGATGTCCGAGAGGTGGATCCAGCGGAGCGCGTGGAGCGGCGCCTTCGCCCCGCCGTCTTCCGGCGGGCGCGAGCGGCCTTCAGGGCGCGCCGCGCCGCCGGCGGGCCTCGGTTTGTCCCACGCGAGCGCGAGCAGCGTGCCGCTGAACCGCGGCGGGGTGTCGCACGCGAGCCCATGCTCCACAAGGCAGGCGCTGCCGCTGCGCGCGTCGCCGGCGAGCTGCTGGACGGCGTCCCGGTGGGCGCTGGGCAGCGAGGAGAGGATCGCGTGGAACGGGTCGTTCCAGCTCCGGACGGCGTCGAGGAAGTCCAGGAGCCGCGTCCTGTCCGGGGCGCAGAGCTGGCCTCTGCCGCCGTCCGTCAGGAAGGCGCAGAGCCTCGCGAGCAGGACGGGGAGGCCGCCGGTCGCCTCCACCAGCGCGTCGACGACGGCATCGTCGCATCGGAGCGGCTCGCGGCTCCGCTCGCGCCGGATCATGGCCGCGGCCTCGCCGCGCGAGAAGGGCCGCAGGTACTCGAGGCGGACGCCATCGAGCCAGCGCAGGAGGTCCGGTTCGGCGGCCGGATCGAACAGCGACGGCCAGGCGGCGATGACGAACGGACGCCCCCACAGCGCCTCGATGAGCGTCCGGACCGACGCGCGAGGCCACCGGAGGAGCAGCTGGCCCTCGTCGATGAGCACGCCCGATGCAGGGGCCTCTCCGAGCTTCGCGAGGATCGCTTGCGGGCTGCCGCGCTCGAGCGACAGGCTCAGCCCGAAGGAGCTCGATCGCGACTCCGCCAGGCGGCGCAGCAGGCTGGTCTTGCCGCTCCGGCTCACGCCCGAGAGCACCACGCCGTTCGCCGCGCACCGCGCTACCCGCGACGACAGAGCGCGGTCGCGGTAGTCCTCGTCCTCCTCCACCGGTCCGTGCGACGGCCACATCACGATGCCTCCTCGTGGATCCACGTCAGGAATGTCCGCTCGACCTCGAGCCTGCGCAGGTGCACGTCGGCGAGGTCGTGCTCGGCGAGGAGGCGCAGCGTCGCCCGATCGAGGTCCGCGCGCTCGTCATCGGGCATCGCGGCGACGCGCCTCAAGATCGAGCGAGTCGCGTCGGGCAAGGCCGCCCAGCGCGCCGGGTAGGCGTAGTAGTTGTGGACGATGTCGTGGAACGCGACCTCGTGGAACACGCGCTCGACCGACTCGGCGTCGATGTTCGCGCCCTCCTCCCGGCGCAGCCGGTCCAGCGCGTGGCGACAGAGGATCTGCGCGATGAGCGGACGACCATCGGAGAGGGAGATGACCTTCTCGACCCCCTCCGGG
>JAICEP010000623.1 GCA_025924095.1 Sorangium sp. | reverse complement strand
TCCTGCGCGGCGCGAGAGCATCGAGAGCCGCTCCTCCGCCGCCCCGAGCTCCCCGGTCAGGTACTCGCACTCGGCCCGGTGGAGCTCGAGCGCGAAGGCGAGCTCGTACCGCTGCTCCCAGCGGTCTTTCCTCAGGAACGCGGCGCCGGCAGCCAGATACGTCAACGCCGAGGCGAAGGCCGCCGACGCCTTGGCGCGCTTGCCGGCGACGAGGTTGAACCTGGCGCACCGCTCTCGCTCCTCCCACGACGTGATCAGCAGAGCGCCGCGGTTGAGCTGGTTGACGATCTCGAAGATCTTCTCCTCGATCTCCTCCGGCGCGGTGCGCGACGCGAGCAGCCGTCCGATCTCGAGGTGAACCGCCGCCCGCTCGCCCTCGGGGATGAGCGAATAGGCGGCCTCCTGCACCCGGTCGTGGACGAACTTGTACGCGCCGTCGAAGCGCAGGACCAGGCCCGCGCAGACCGCGTCCCAAAGATCGGCGTGGGCGTCTTGCTCCGAGCCGCCGCGGATCATCGCCAGGTGGGCGACCTCCGCGGTGTTCCCCAGACAGGCGAGCTGCTTCACCGCGCCCTGGACGCGCGGAGGGAGCCGCACGAGCTTGCCGACCATCAGGTCGACCACGTTGTCGGTGAAGCCCTTTTCACGGATCCTCACCACATCCCACCGGAAGGCCCCGGCGCGAGCGTCGAAGTCGATCAGCCGCTCTTCGTGCAGCGCGGCGAGGAACTGGATCGCGAAGAAGGGGTTGCCGGCCGTCTTCTCGTGGACGAGGTCCGACAGCGGCGCGGCGTCCTCGCGGCGGCAGCGCAGCGCGTCGCTGACGAGCGCGGCGAGATGCTCCCGGGAGAGCGAGCCGAGCACGATCGCCGAGATGCTCACGCCCTCCTTCCGCAGAGGGTCGAGCGCCAGCATGAGCGGGTGCGAGGGGGTCACCTCGTTGTCGCGGTACGCGCCGACGACGAGGAGATGGCGCGTCTCCGGGTGCGTCAGCAGATCGCCAAGGAGCCCGAGGCTCGCCGAGTCGCTCCACTGGAGATCGTCGAGGAAGAGCGCGAGGGGGTGCTCCTGCCGGGCGAACACCCCGACGAAGCGCTGGAACACGACGCGGAACCGGTGCTGCGCCTCGATCGGCGGGAGCTCGGGGACCGGCGGTTGCCGGCCGATGATGAGCTCGACCTGGGGGATGACCTCCACGATCAGCTGTCCGTTGACCCCTAGCGCGCCGAGCAGCCGCTGCCGGAAGGCCGCGATCCGGTCCTCGCTCTCGGCGAGGGTGTCCAGCACGAGCTCCCGGAAGGCCTGGACGAGCGTGGAATAAGGGATGTCGCGCTTGTACTGATCGAACTTCCCCGAGAGAAATAGGGCTCGTTCCCGGACGATCGGCCTGTAGAGCTCGTGGACCAGCGCCGACTTACCCATACCGGAATAGCCGGAGACCAGGACGAGCTCGGGGGCTCCGGTGCCCGCCACGCGCTCGAACGCGCGCAGCAGCGCGGCCACGTCCTCCTCGCGGCCGTAGAGCTTGTGAGGGATCTGGAAGCGGCCGGAGGCATCGCGCTCGGCCAGCGGGAACGGCTCGATCTTGCCGGTGGCCCGGCGCTGCGAGAGGCAGCGCGCGAGGTCGTGCTTGAGGCCGCGGGCGGTCTGGTACCGATCCTCCGCCGCCTTGGCCAGGAGCTTCAGGATCAGCGCCGAGAGCACCTCGGGCAGCTCCGGGACGAGCGCCGAGGGCGGCTGCGGGACGCGAGCGACGTGGCAGTGCACCCACTCGGGCGGGTCCCGCGCCTCGAAGGGCAGGCGCCCGGTGAGCATCTCGTAGAACGTGACGCCGAGCGCGTAGAGGTCGGAGCGGCTGTCGATCGCCCGGTTCATCCGGCCCGTCTGCTCCGGAGACATGTACGGCAAGGAGCCCTCGATGAGCCGGGGCGGCCCAACCGGCGGCTGCTGGCGGGACAGGCAGCACGCGAGGCCGAGGCCGGCGAGCTTTACCTGGCCGGTGGTCGCGTTGACGAGGATGCTCTCGGGCTTGAGATCCTTGTGAATGATGTTCCGCTCGTGGAGCTCCGCCACGCTGGCCGCGATACGAACGGAGAGCTCGAGGAACCGGTCGACCTCCATCGGGCCGTCGAGGCAGCGGTCGAGCGGCTCGCCGCCGAAATCCTCGATGACGAGCGCTGGCAGCCCCTCGTGCGTCTCGAGCGCCAGCGGCGTCACGATGGCCTCGTGGCTCAGCATCTTGCCGATCGCGTACTCGTTCTTCAGGCGCTCGACGTCGCGCGGGCGGCTCCGCCTCGGGTCGAGGACCTTCAGGATCACCGGGAGGCCATCGGCGCTCCGGACCGCGCGCAGCAGGCTGGTCACCTGGCCCGCGTGGAGGGTCTCGGTGATCGCGTACCGGGAGGCAATGCTCATTTCCATGGGGGAGAGCCTCCGTGAAGCGCTGGCGCCCGGCGGCTTGGCATACCATGGCGATCGTCGCCGGCACAGGAGCACCCGAGTCCGCGCGCCTCGCGGAGGGGTCCGGGCTGCAATCCCGCGCCCTAGGCGCTCGCCTCGCCCTCGTCGCCGTTCTCGTCGTGCTCGTCGAGGTAGCGCTCGGGCGCGAGCTCCCACCGCTCCGGCGAGCGCCAGAGCTGCGACAGGAGCAGCTCGCGCATCAGCAAGAACTCCTTGGGCAGCCGGTCGTAGAGCCGCTCGAAGAGCTCACCGTGCGAGCCGAACTCGACCTTCCACGCCTCTCTGTCGACCGCCATCAGCTGGTAGAACCGCTCCTTCGAGAAGCGATCCATGCCCCGCCACTCGATGTCCTCGTAGCGCGGCATCCAGCCGAGCGGGCTCTCCTCGGCGAAGCCGCGGCCGTGCACGCGATCGACGATCCACTTGAGGACACGCATGTTCTCGCCGAAGCCCGGCCAGAGGAAGTTGCCCTGGTCGTCCTTGCGGAACCAGTTCACCGAGAAGATGCGGGGCGGATTGACGATCTGACGCCCCATCTGCAGCCAGTGGTTGAAGTAATCGCCCATGTGGTAGCCACAGAACGGCAGCATCGCCATCGGGTCGCGGCGGACCTGGCCGATGGTGCCGCCCGCCGCCGCCGTCATCTCCGAGCCGATCGTCGCCGCCATGTAAACGCCGAAGCCCCAGTTGAACGACTGGTACACGAGCGGCACCGTCGTCGCCCGCCGCCCGCCGAAGATGATCGCGCTGATGGGCACCCCGCTCGGGTCGTCCCAGCGCGGATCGATCGAGGGACACTGCGACGCAGGGGTCGTGAAGCGCGCGTTCGGGTGGGCCGCCTTGCGCCCGCTGTCCGGGGTCCAGGGCTTCCCCTGCCAGTCGATGAGCTCCGGCGGCGGCTCGTCCGTCATCCCCTCCCACCAGACGTCGCCGTCCGGCGTGAGCCCCACGTTCGTGAAGATCGTCCCCTTCCGGATGGTCGCCATCGCGTTCGCGTTCGACTTCTCCGACGTCCCCGGCGCCACGCCGAAATACCCCGCCTCGGGGTTGATCGCGTAGAGCTTCCCGTCCCGCCCGGGCTTCATCCAGGCGATGTCGTCGCCGACCGTCGTCACCTTCCAGCCCGCGAACGCCTTCGGCGGGATGAGCATCGCGAAGTTCGTCTTGCCGCACGCGCTCGGGAACGCCGCGGCGACATACGTCTTCTCGCCCTTCGGCGACTCGACCCCCAGGATCAGCATGTGCTCGGCCAGCCACCCCTGCTCCCGGCCGAGCACCGAGGCGATGCGCAGCGCAAAGCACTTCTTGCCGAGCAGCGCATTGCCGCCATAGCCGCTCCCGAACGACCAGATCTGCCGCTCGCCCGGGAAGTGGACGATGTACTTGTGCTCCGCGTTGCACGGCCACGGCACGTCGGCCTGTCCCGGAGCGAGCGGCATGCCGACCGAGTGCAGACACGGGACGAAATCGCCGTCGCCGAGCGTATCGAGCACCTTGCGCCCCATGCGCGTCATGATCCGCATGCTCGCGGCGACGTACGGCGAGTCGCTGAGCTCCACGCCGATGTGCGCGTAGGGCGAGCCGACGGGGCCCATGCTGAACGGGATGACGTAGAGCGTCCGGCCCCGCATCGACCCGGCGAAGAGCTGGCGCAGCGTGGCCTTCATCTTCTGCGGCTCGGCCCAGTTGTTCGTGGGGCCGGCGTCCTGCTTGCGCCGGCTGCAGATGAACGTGCGGTCCTCGACCCGCGCGACGTCGCTCGGGTCCGAGCGCGCGAGGTAGCTGTCCGGGCGCTTCTCCGGGTTCAGGCGGATGAGCGTGCCCGCCTTGACCATCTGGTCGCAGAGCGCGTCGTACTCCTCCTTCGAGCCGTCGCACACGTGCACGTTGTCCGGCTGGCAGAGCGCGACGACCTCCGAGATCCACTGCCGCAGCTTCTCGTTGGCGATCGACGATCGCAGCCCGGGGATCGAGACCGGCGGCGGCGGCTCGGAGTGGACCGAGTTCTGGATGCTCTGGCTGGCTGCTACGGACACTGGCGTACCCTCCTGATTCTCTGGGTCGAGCGGGTTTGCAAGGTGCAGGCCCTGCCCGCCCTCGACCACGATTCTGGCCGAAATGCGCCCGCCAGGCTGCACCGATTCTTCCTGAGCCTGGCCGCCGCAGCGCGGCCGCGCGCACCAGGTGCGCCCCGGGGCAAACGGTGCGCCGGCGATGCGCCCCCGTGACGTCGGTCGCCGTCGCGGCCGTACCGCGCGGACGATGCGGGTCGCGGAGCGGGCAAGCTCGGGGCGAGCGCGCCCGAGGACAGCGCCGCGCGCAGGCCGGGCGGAGCGCGCCCGAGGCGCCGGCGCACGTTCGATTGATCCCGGGTCGATGTCACGTTAGGGAGAAAATGAAGTCATGGGGTCCGGGGGAACGACGTTTGACCGCCCCTTCGGCCGCCGCGTGGACGCCGGCACAGGGCAGAGCGAATGTCAACCAATGGATCTCTCGTCGTCGTGGGAATCGGCATCCAGTGGGCCGGCCAGAC
>JAICEP010000622.1 GCA_025924095.1 Sorangium sp. | reverse complement strand
TCGCGTCAGCGGTGGCGCAGAAGCGGCGCGCGCTCGTCGTGGGGGCGTCGGGGGTCGAGGAGGTGCCGGTGCCCGCGGCGCGCGCCCAGCAGCCCGCCCACGGCGAGCCCGCGCAGCGGCAGCTCAGCGAGCTCGCCGAGCGGCTCGAGCAGGGCGGCAAGGGCCCGTTCGACGTGGAGTTCGCGGTCGAGGGGGAAGACCCCGGCCGCCCGCCCGCGGACGGCTCGCCCTCGCCGGCGGACGGCTCGCCCTCGGCGGCGGACGGCTCTTCCTCGCCGGAGGCGCCCTCGCCGGAGGCGCACCGGGTGTGGCTGCTCCAGGTGCGCCCGGTGAGCGGCGGCGGCTTCCCCGAGGGGGGCGGCGCCGACACGATCTGGTCGCGCGCGAACGTGGGCGAGGCGCTCCCCGGGGCGGCGACGCCGCTCACCTGGTCGGTGGCGCGCGCGTTCTCCGACCGGGGCTTCCGCGAGGCGTTCGCCGCGCTCGGCTGCCGCGCGCCGCGCGGCGCGCGCCTCGTCGCCAACGTGTACGGGGGCTTCTACCTCAACCTGACCGCCTTCATGCAGATCGCGGCGCAGGTCCCGGGGCTCTCGCCGCGGGCGCTGCTCGGGATGAGCGGCGGGGCGAGCGAGCAGCTCATCGCGCGGCTCGCCCAGCAGAGCGCGGGCGTCTCGCGGCGCCGCTTCTATGCGCGGCTGCCGCTCACCGGGCCGCGGCTCCTCCTCCGGCACGCGCGGCTCGAGCGCGAGGTCTCGGCCTACGAGGGCGAGGCGCTCTGGGCGCAGCGCGCCCTCTCCGAGCTCGACATGACGCTCCTGCCGGACGACGCCATCGGCACCACGCTGCGCAGCGTCTTCCTGCTGCTCGAGCGGACCGGCACGCTGATGCTGCACTGCGCGTCGGCGTCGCTCGCGAGCCACCTCGCGCTGTGCAGGGCGCTGGAGCGGGTCGCGGGCCGCCGCGCCTCCGCGCGCTCGGCCTCCGGCGAGGCGCCCTTCGACGATCCGGCCGGGCGCGCCGAGACCAACGTCGAGCACCTGGCGCAGGTGCTCGCGGGCGGCGTGCGCGAGCTCGACAGCGCGGGGCCGGGCATCGAGCTCGCCCGGGTGGCGGAGCTCGTCATGCTCGATCGGGCGTCGCGCGAGCGGCTGCTCTCGGGCGAGGTGAGGGGGCCGCGCGATCTGCCCGAGGGGCCGGCGCGCGACGCGCTCGTGCGGTTCCTCGACGCGCACGGCGACCGCGCCGTGCGCGAGGCGGAGCTCGCGACGCCCCGCTGGCGGGAGGACCCGGCGCCCGTCATCGCGATGCTCACCGCGTCGCTGCGCGGGGCGCCCGGCGATCCGGAGCGCGCGCTGGCGCGTGCCCGCGCGCTCGCCGACCGCGAGATGGCGATGCTCGAGACGCGCATCTCGCGGGTGGAGCTCGCGCTGCTGCGCGCGCTGGTCGGCCGCGCGCAGCGCTACGTGCGCCTGCGGGAGCGCATGCGCACGTGGGTGACCCGCGTGCTCGGCATGCTGCGGAAGGTCGCGCTCGACATCGACCGGCGGCTCCGGCGCATCGAGCCCTCGCTGCTCCCCGGGAGCGTCTTCTTCTGCACCTACGAGGAGCTCGTGACCGCGCTCTCCAGCGGCCGGGCCGACGTGGGCCACGTCGTGCGGCTGCGCCGCGCCGAGCACCTGCGCGACGCCGCCCGCCCCGATCCTCCGGCCACGTTCATCGGCCGGCCGCCGCCGGTCGTGCTGCCGCCTGCGTCGGGGGTCCGTCTCCTCGGGCTGCCGGCGAGCCCTGGCGTCGTCGAGGGCCGGGCGCGCGTGCTCGATCCGGGGGCGCCCGCGCTCGACGCGGTGGAGCCGGGCGAGGTGCTGGTCGCGCGCACGACCGACGTCGGCCTCTCGCCGCTGTTCCTTGTGGCTGCCGCGGTCGTGACCGAGCTCGGCGGCCCCATGTCGCACGCCTCGATCGTCGCGCGCGAGTACGGCATCCCTGCGGTGGTGAACGTGCCCGGCGTGACGCTGGCGATCAAGACGGGCGACCGGCTGCGGGTCGACGGCGATCGCGGCGTGGTCGAGCGCCTGGACGAGCGCGCCGCGCCGCCGTCGCCGAACGGCGCTGCCGGGGGCGCGCTGGGCGACGGCGCGCCGCTGCTCGTTGCGCGGCCCGGATGACCGCGGCGCGCTTCCGGGTCGGCCCGTCCGACGGCCCCACGGTGGCGGACGTCCTCGAGCGCATGGGCGGCGCCTCCCGGGGCTTCGCTGGCGCGGCGGCGGAGGGGCGCGCCTTCTTGAACGCGCGGCGCGCGCGGCCTGACGACGCGGTGGTCCCCGGCGACGAGCTCGCCGTGTGGCCGGCGCGGCGCGACGCGCCGGGGGCTCCGCCGGTGGAGGTGCTGGCGCGCTGGGGGGAGATCCTTGTCGTGTCGAAGCCGGCGGCGTTGCCGACGGCGCCGGAGCGCCGGGGCACGCGGTCGTTGATCACGGAGGTCGCCGAGCTGCTCGGCCTGCGCGCGCCGCCGCACGCCGCCTCGCGGCTCGACGTCGGCGTGAGCGGCGCGGTGCTGTGCGCGACGGGCCCGCGGGGCCAGCGGCACCTCGCGGCGATGCGCGAGGCGGGGCGCATCGCGCGGGTGTACGTCGGCGTGGCCGGGGGTCGAGTCGAGGGGGCGGGCACGTGGGATGCGCCCATCGGCGCGGCGCGGTCGCGTGGCGGGCGCAGCCTGCCCGCGGTGGGCGGCGCCGGCGCGAAGCCCGCGGCGACGCGTTACCGTGCGGTCGCCTCGGCCGGCGGCGGCGTGGCGGCGGCCACGCTGCTCCGTCTGGATCCGGTGACGGGCCGCATGCACCAGCTCCGGGTGCATGCGGCGCATGCGGGGGCGCCGCTCCTGGGCGATCGCGACCATGGCGGCGCGCGGTCCTTGACCACGGCGCGGGGCCGTGTGCTCCCGCTCTCGCGCATCGCGCTGCACGCCTTGCGCGTCACGGTGCCGGACGAGGCCGGCGAGGAGCGCACGGCGCTTTCGCCGGTCCCCGACGAGCTCCGGGATCTCTGGGGGGCGCTCGACGGCGACGGCTCCGCGTGGGAAGAGGTGCTGACTGCGACGCCCGAGGCGGCTTTGCCGCCGGGGGCTCCTTCCGGTGCCCGATGACCTCGCCTCGCCCTCTTGCCCGCGCCGCCCTGGCGACCCTTGCCGGCCTTGCGCTTGCTGCTGCCGGCGTGATTGCCGTGGCCGAGCCCAAGGCGCCGCCGTCCCGCGCCGGGTATGCGCCGGATCCTGCCGTGCGGCCCAGCGCGAAGCAGTGGGTCTTCGAGGTGCAGTACGCGAAGGGCAGGAGCTCGGTCTCTCGTGTGCGCTCGGTGACGCTCGACCGGCCTGCGGCGACGGCGCGCGTGATGGGCCGGTTTGCGATCGAGCTTCACGTCGGCCAGGAGCTGCTCGATCGGGTCCGCTTCGACGTGCCGCTCACGGGCGACGCGCCCGAGCGTCCGACGAGCGTCCTGCTGCGCCGGCCGACGTTCGACCAGGGGGTGACGGCGCGGCTCCGCGTGCAGATGGCGGACAACCCGCGCGCGAGCTGGGCCAAGCTGGTGGACCGGAAGACGGGCGTGGAGGAGCGTTTCCTCTGGCCGCCGGGGCCTGACGGCCGGCTTGTGTCGCTGAGCGCGCCGAGCCCGGCGGCGGTCGACGGGGGTCTGCAGGCGGATGCGGGCAGGTTGCCTGCGGACGCGGGGGGCTCTGCGGACGCTGGCAGGTTGCCGGCGGACGCGGGGTGGCCGGACGCGGGTTGGCCGCCGGTGGATGCGGGTCCGCCGGATGGAGGGGGGCCGCCGGTGGATGCGGGGCGCCCGGATGGAGGCTGGCCGCCGGCGGATGCGGGGTTGCCGGACGCGGGCTGGCCGCCGGTGGACGCCGGGCGACCGCCGGATGCCGGGCAGCCGCCGGACCCGTTCAGGCCTCGGCGGAAGTAACTGGGGCCGCGGCATCGACGGCGCGCCGGCCGGTTTGCGCGGTCGGCGGCGTGTCGCGCCGGGGTGCCGCCGCGAGCCTCCCTGCTCCGGGGCGACGGGGAGCGTCGCTGGCCTGTGCAGCAAGGTTTTCCCTCCGGGCCGCGGCTGCGGTAGCTTGGCGGGCATGCAGGACCGCTCGCTTGCTGTCATCGCGTCGCTTGCTCTCGCTATCGTCGTCTCTGCGGCGCCGGTCGCCGCCCAGCCGTCGCCTGACGCGCCGGAGGCTGCGCCTGGCGCTTCCTCGCCGCCGCGCAAGGATCCGAGCGGGCGCGGCGGTGTCAGCCCGTACGCGGAGCAGATCCTGAAGGGTCAGGCCTCGTTCGTGGCGCGCGACATCCCCGGCGCGATCACAGGGTTCCAGGAGGCGATCAAGCTGGACCCCTCGAAGATGCTCGGCTTTTACCGTCTCGGCGAGGCGATGCTCGAGTCGGGCAATGCGGCGGAGGCCGAGGCGGCCTGGACGACGGCGCTCGGCAAGAAGGGTCCGGACGAGCTTCAGGCCAAGGTGCTCTTCTGCCTCGCGGATCTTCGCGAGCGCCAGAAGAGCTGGCAGGCGGCGGGGGAGGCGTGGGGGGCCTACGGCGCGTTCCTGACCAGCAATCCCAAGGCGGCCGGCTATCCGGCGACGGCGACCGAGCGGCAGAAGCAGATCGACCGGCGGGTGAAGGACGAGAAGGACTACGTCGCGGTCAAGGAGCGCATCGTCCAGCGCGAGGCCGAGCGCCAGAAAGAGGCCGAAGAGAACGCCAAGAAGGACACGCGGAACCGGTAGCGCGCCCTCGGCGGTGCGCGGCGGGGGCCGCGCGTCGCGCGCGTTGGTTGGAGTGCGCCTCCGCCGGGGCAGGCGCGGCGCGCGCGAGCCTGCCGAGCTCGTGGCTCGCTGGCCCGTTCGCGCGACGGATCACGACGTCGCTTCGAGCGCTCGGCGGACCGTGGCCGCGCCTGCTCATGCCGTTCGCGCTGCTCGCCGCGCTCTACAGCCCGCTTCGCC
>JAICEP010000621.1 GCA_025924095.1 Sorangium sp. | reverse complement strand
TCGCCCGGCCCGTGGCAGCTCGCGCCGCCGCAGCGCTCGGCGAACACCGACGGGACGTCGGCGCAGTCGGACGGCGGGCGGTCGTCGGGCCCGGCGAACCGCTGCTTGTCGTCGATCGTCCCGGGACACCCCGCGAGCAGCGGCAGGGCCGGCGCGGCGAGCGCGGCCGCCGTCCAGAGGCCGCGGCGGAGGCCGGACGCGCCGCGCGCCGCGCGCATTCCGCGCACCTCAGTACCCATGGTAAACCACCCCCAGGTGCGCGCCGAAGAGCTGATCGAGCGCTCCACCGGCGATGTACGGGTCCCCAGGCTCGGAGTCGAAGTCATAGAAGAAGCGCGTATACGACGCTCCGGCGCGCGCCTCGAGCCCCGGCGCGAACGGGACGGCGACCGCGACGCGGAGGTCGACGCCGCCGGCGCTCGGCTCGCGGAAGTGCGACGCGAGCGCCCCCATCGAGAGCGGCGCCTGGTAGCCTCCGCCCGCCTCCAGCGCGACGGGGCCGACAGGAAAGCGCCCGTCCACGCCCAGGCGCAACGCGACGTAAGACACCGACGCGGCGTCGCGCGACGGGTCGCCCGTCAACTCGACATCAAAGTCGGTCCAGCAGAGCCCGCCGCCGGCGAAGAGGACCGGCCCGGTGCGCCCGGCCGGGCGATAACGGCCCCTGAGGCCGGCGTGGAGCCGGCTCCAGGAGGTCGATGCGCTCGCTCCCGCGGCGCCCTCCGAGTCGAGGCCGATGGCGCGGGCGTACGAGAGCGCGATCCCGAGATCGCTGAGCACCGGCAAGCCGCTGCGCGCGAGCGGGTACAGCTCGGCCCGGAGCGACGGCATGGGCACGCCGAGCACCTCGTAGGTGCGGAGGTTCCCGGAGAGCAGGTCGCTATACGACAGCGTACGACCGGCGATCTCGAGATCGAACCCCGCGCTGAAGAGCTCGGTTCCCACGGCGGGTGGGCCGTCCCCGCCATCGCGCTCGGCGACCTCGGGGCGGAGCGCCGCCGCGCCCTCGGCGGCGAGCGCGGAAGAGGACGCCGCGAGCGCGGCGAGCGCCGCGCCGAGCAGCGCGGCCGCCCGGGAGCGGCGCGCGCGGGGCCGCGGTACAGCAGAGAACACAGGACAGGCGAGCGTTCGCCTTTGCATTGCGCGCGAGCATAGTCGCTCCGCACGTCGCGGGTCGAGCGCCGCTTTCGAGGGACCGAGTCGATGGCACCCCGCGGTCATCCGGGGTGTGCGCGGCAGGCGGCGTCCGCGGTAAGGCGAGCGCGCAGGGGAGGATCGCATCGGCCCCGTGCTCCCACTTGATTCGCCCTCTCCTCGCGCGGCTCCTATCCGGGAGCAGAGGATTGCAATACGCTCCCTGGCGGATGGCGAGAGGGCGCGCGCCGCGCGCGCTGCACGGCGGCGCGCGATCCCGCCCTCGGACCCTGCTCGCGCTCGCTGACGAGGCATCATGGCTGAACCACGAAGTCTCCGCTGGCCCATCGGCCTGCTCTTCCTCGCCTCCTGCTCAGGGCAGTTCGGCGATCTGCCCGGGAACGACGAGGACGGCGAGGCGACGGCCCCGCTGTGCACCGCGATCGAGCCCGGTGAGTCCCCGCTCCGCCGGATGACACGCGTGGAGTACGACAACACGATCTCCGATCTCCTCGGCGACGACAGCCGCCCTGCGAGGGGCTTCGTGCCTGAAGAGGAGTCGCTCGGCTTCAACAACCAGGCGGCGGCGCTCGTGGTGAGCCCGCTGCTCGCCGAGCAGTACATGGCCGCGGCCGAGGGCATCGCGGCGCGCGCGGCGGGCAAGCTGCTCGGCGAGGCGCCCGCGTGTCGAGAGGCCGCAGGCGGCGAGGCGTGCCGCGGCGAGGTCGCGGCGCTCGTCGCGTCGTTCGGCAAGCGGGCGTTCCGCCGGCCCCTCGCCGAGGACGAGATCGCCGACTTCGTGGCGCTCTTCCGGCGCGGGATCGCCCTCGGAGACGCGCCCGACGACGCGTCGACCGGCCTCGCGCTCCTCCTCCAGGCGATGCTCCAGTCGCCGCACTTCCTCTACCGCGTCGAGCTCGGCATGCCGGATCCGGTGGAGGGCGACGTCGCGCCGCTCACGTCCTACGAGGTCGCCTCGCGGCTCTCGTACCTGCTCTGGGGCACGATGCCCGACGAGGCGCTCTTCGCGGCCGCCGAGCAGGGGGCGCTCGGCACCGCGGCGGAGATCGAGGCGCAGGCGCGGCGCATGCTGGAGGACCCGCGGGCGCGCGAGGCCGTGAAGGGCTTCCACCGCCAGTGGCTCGGGCTCGCGAAGATCGACGAGATCGCCGCGGGCGGGAAGGACCCGGAGCTCTACCCCGAGTACCGCGACGAGCTCCTGCCGCTCTTCCAGGCCGAGACCGAGGCGTTCCTGGACCACGCGATCTTCGAGCAGGACGCGAGCGTGAGCGCGCTGTTCACGGCGCCTTACTCGATGATGAACCGGGAGCTCGCCGAGTTTTACGGCGTCGAGGGCGGCCCGAAGGGCGACGCGTTCGAGCGGGTCGAGCTCGATCCGTCGCAGCGCGCCGGCTTCGTGACGCAGGCCGGGCTGCTCTCGCTGTACGCGAAGCCGAACCGGTCGTCGCCGGTCCACCGCGGCCGGTTCGTGCGCCAGAGCCTGCTCTGCCAGATCCCGCCGCCGCCGCCGGACGTGGTCCCGGAGCCGCCCATGGTCGACCCGACGAAGACGACCCGCGAGCAGTTCTCCCAGCACGTGTCGGATCCGGGGTGCAGGAGCTGCCACACGCTGCTCGACCCGATCGGGTTCGGCTTCGAGCACTACGACGCGCTCGGCCGCTGGCGCGACGCCGAGAACGGCATCCCCGTCGACGCGAGCGGCGAGCTCACGCAGACCGACATCGACGGCCCGTTCGACGGGGCGGTCGAGCTCGCGCACCGGCTCGCGCAGAGCGAGCAGGTGCGCGCGTGCGTGGTGAAGCAGTGGTTCCGCTTCGGCTACGGCCGCGCCGAGCAGAGCGCGGACACCTGCAGCCTCGCGCAGGCGACGCAGGCGTTCGAGGCGTCCGGGTACAACATCCGGGCGCTGCTCGTGGCGCTCACCCAGACCGACGCGTTCCGCTACCGGCGCTTGATCAACGCAGGAGGCAACGCAGGAGGCAACGCAGGAGGCAACGCAGGAGGCAACGCAGGAGGCAACGCAGGAGGCACCCCAGCAGGCGCCGCAGAAGGAGAGCCGTGATGAAGCCGTTCCAACTCAGCCGCCGCGCCGCGCTCCGGGGCCTCGGCGGCGCGGCGCTCGCGCTGCCGTTCCTCGAGGTGATGGGCTGCTCGAAGCGGCTCGCCCCGGCGTCGGAGCAGACCGGGCGGGCCGCGCTCGGGGCCGAGTTCCCGAAGCGCTTCGTCGTCATCTACACGCCGAACGGCACCGTTCCGCCGGACTTCTGGCCGTCGTCGACGCAGCTCCAGAACGGCGAGGAGCTGTCGCCCATCCTGGCGCCGCTCAAGGACCACAACGAGGATCTGCTGGTCCTCGGCAACGTGAGCGCGCTGTCGGCGCTGGTGGGGCCGGGCGACGCGCACCAGAAGGGCACGGGGCAGTGCCTGACCGCGCGCGCGATGCAGGAGGGCGACTTCCCCGGCGACGCCGGGCTGTCGTGCGGCTGGGCCGACGGGATCTCGGTCGACCAGGAGATCGCGAACCACATCGGCACGAGGACCAAGTTCCTGTCGCTGGAGCTCGGCGTGCTCGTCTACGGGGCGGCCGTGGGCGCGCGCATCGCCTACCGCGGTCCGGCGCAGCCGCTGCCGCCGGAGAACAGCCCCTATACCGCGTTCGACCGCCTCTTCTCCGACCTGTCCATCACGCCCGAGGCGGCGACGACGAAGAGCGAGCAGCGCAGGGCGGTGCTCGACAAGGTGGCCGCCGACTACAAGCGGCTGCAGCGGCGCCTCGGCGCCGCGGATCAGGAGAAGCTCGCGGGGCACCTCGCGTCGGTGGAGGACATCGCGTCGCGCCTCGACCGCGGCGTGGCGCCGACCTCCGCGGCGTGCGCGGCGCCGGTGCTGACGCCGGACATCGACCCGGACAAGGTCGCCAGCATGCCCGAGCTCACGAGGCTCCAGCTGGATCTCATGGCCATGGCCCTCGCCTGCGATCTGACGCGGGTCGCGAGCCTCCAGTTCACGAACTCCGCGACGACCAAGGTGCTGAGCTTCCTCGGCCCCGACATCACCGAGGGCCACCACCCGATGGCGCACAACGGCTACGCCGACCCGGCAAACCGCCAGCGCCTCATGAAGATCAGCCGCTTCTACGCCGAGCAGGTCGCTTACCTTATCGCGAAGCTGAAGAGCATGCCGGAGGGAAACGGCTCGGTCTTCGACAACACGGTGATCTTCTGGACGAACGAGCACGCCGACGGCAATCACCTGCGCCAGAACATCCCTTATGTGCTCGCCGGAAACGCGGGTGGCCATTTCAAGACGGGCCGCTTCGTCTCGCAGACGAAGCAGGTCGGGCACAATAACCTGCTCGTCTCGCTGCTCCAGGCGATGGGCGTCGACACGGAGTCGTTCGGCGACCCGAAGTATTGCACCGGGCCCCTGACGGGGCTGACCAGCTGAGGAGCCGAGGGGAACGCGCGCGCCTCCCGCAGGCCGGCCGTGGAGTGAAGGTAGCCCCTTCCATGGTGACCGCTCGTCGGGGACCTGCCGCCTACGGAGGGACCTGCCGGTGTTGGATGGCGTGCTCGGCCTCCATCCTGTACCGGCGGCTCTCGGCCTCGTCGGGCTCGAGCCCCAGCTCACCATAGAGATACGCCATCGCCAGCGCCTGGAGCGCCGCGGGGTGCTCCAGCTCGCCGGCGCTCTTGTAGAGCTCCACGGCTTTTCTGTCATTCCTTGGCACGCCCGCGCCTGCGCGGTACGCATTGGCAAGCAGGAACATCGCGTCCGGCGACCCGCCCCGCGCCGCGACCTCGAACCAGCGCGCAGCCTCCGCGGGGTCCGCCCTCGCTCCTGCGC
>JAICEP010000620.1 GCA_025924095.1 Sorangium sp. | reverse complement strand
TGCGCTTCGGCGAGCGCGAGCGCGTCACCGACGTCGCGCTCGCCCACATCCGCGACCTGCCGCGCTCGCTGCCCGGCCTCTTCGCCGCCGCCGCGGCGAGGGCGCTGGAGGCGGGCTTCGACGGGGTCGAGCTCCACTACGCCCACGCCTACACGATGGCCTCGTTCCTCTCCGCGCTGAACACCCGGACGGACGGCTACGGCGGCGATCGCGATCGCCGCGCGCGCCTCCCGCTCGAGGTCTACGCGGCCGTGCGCGACGCCGTGTCCTCCCGCTTCACGGTGGGCTGCCGCTTCGTCTGCGACGACGTCATCGCCAGCGGCAACCGGGTCGACGACGCGGCGTTCTTCGCGCTCGCCTTCGCGCGCGCCGGCATGGACTTCCTCTCGCTCTCGACCGGCGGCAAGTTCGAGGACGCGAAGCAGCCCAAGGTCGGCGAGGCCGCGTACCCCTACACCGGCCCGAGCGGGTACGAGTGCATGCCGACGGCGCTCTCGGACGCGGCCGGGCCGTTCGGGCGGCAGGTCCCGAAGCAGGCGCAGATCCGGCGGGCCGTGCGCGAGGCCGGCCTCGACACGCCGGTCGTTGTGGCGGGCGGGATCTGCACGTTCGCGCAGGCGGAGGCGATCCTCGCGCGCGGCGAGGCGGACCTCATCGGGGCCGCCCGGCAGACGCTGGCCGATCCGGACTGGTTCCTGAAGGCGCGCCTCGGCCGCGGGGGCGAGGTGCGCCGCTGCATCTACTCCAACTACTGCGAGGCGCTCGATCAGCGGCACCGGCCCGTGACGTGCCAGCTCTGGGATCGCGAGGGGCTCGACGAGCCGGGTGTCGCGACGACGGACGGGGGAAGACGGCGGCTCACGGCGCCGCCGTGGAGGCGCGAGGAGGCGTGACCATGAACGCACCGACATTTCCTGAAGAGTTCAACCTCGCCGACTACTACCTGTTCGATCGGCTGCGCGAGGGGCTCGGCGACAAGGTCGCCCTGCTCTTCGGCGATCAGCGGCACACCTACGCCGACGTCGCCGGGCAGGTCCGCCGGCTCCGCGCGCACCTCGCGGTCGAGGACGTCGCGCCCGAGCAGCGGGTGCTCATCGTCCTGCACGACTCGCCGGCGTTCGTCTGGGCGTTCTTCGCGGCGCTGCACCACGGCGCCGTCGTGGCGCTGGGCAACCCCGAGGCGCCCGCCGCCGATCTCGCGTACCTCGTCGAGTACACGCGGGCCGCGGCGGTCGTCACGATCCCGCGCGTGGCCGAGTCGATCCAGGACGCGCTCGCGGCCGCGGACCTCCGGACGCTCGTGCTTGTGCCGGAGGTCCTGACCGGCGGCGACCTCGAGGCCGACCTCCCCGCCTCGCCGGCCCTCGATCGGTTGAGGTGCATCTCGCTCCGCAACGCCCTCGCGCAAGGGCGCACCGCGCTCGTGCCGCGGAGCGCCCCGATCGGCCCCCGCCCCACGCGGCGCGACGACGTTGCCCTCTGGCTGTTCACGTCCGGCTCGACCGGCAGGAGCAAGGCGGCGGTCCACACGCACCGCGATTTCGCCTTCAACACCGAGTGTTACGCCAAGGCGACCGTGGGCTACCGCAAGGAGGACATCACCGTCTCGGTGCCGCGCCTCTTCTTCGGCTACGCCACGGGCACCAACCTCATGTTCCCGTTCGCCGTCGGCGCGACCGCCGGCCTCTTCGTCGAGCGGCCGACGCCCGAGTCGCTCGCGCGGTACATCGAGCGCTACCGCCCCACCGTCGTCACGAACGTCCCGACGATGATGGGCAAGCTGCTCGAGCACGACGACGCCCGCGCGGCGCGCGGCGAGCCGCGCCTCGACCTCTCCAGCGTCCGCTTCCACCTCTCCGCGGGCGAGGCGCTGCCGTCCGCGCTCCTCGAGCGCTTCCGCGCGCGGTTCCACGCCGACGTTTACGACGGCATCGGCTCCGCCGAGATGTTCCATATCTACTGCACGAACCGCCCCTGCGACGTGCGCCCGGGGTCGCTCGGCCGCGTCGTGGAGGGGTACACGATCAAGATCCTCTCGTCGGACGCTGTCGGTCCGGGCGCGCCGGAGCTCGCGCCGGGCGAGACCGGCGTGATGTGGGTGAAGGGCGACTCGGTCGCGCTCGGCTACTTCCAGGATCGCGAGAGGAGCTGGAGCACCTTCCACGGCCACTGGTGCCGCACCGGGGATCTCTTCCGCATGGATGCCGAGGGCTACCTCTGGTTCAGCGGGCGCGCCGACGAGCTGCTCAAGGTGGGCGGCGTCTGGGTCGCGCCGGTCGAGGTGGAGGAGTGCCTGACCGAGCACCCCGCCGTCAGCCTCGCCGCGGTGATCGGCGCCGAGGAGGCGGGCCTCGTGAAGCCGAAGGCGTTCATCGTGGTCCGCGACGACGCGCGCGGCCGCGTCGCCACCGAGGCGGGGCGGGCCGAGCTCGCCGCGGAGCTCAAGGCGTTCGTGAAGGACCGGCTGAGCAAGCACAAGTACCCGCGATGGGTCGTCTTCGTCGATGACGTCCCCAGGAACGACCGCGGAAAGGTCGATCGCAAGGCCCTCCGGCAGCGCGAGGCCGCCGGCGAGAGCCTGGCGGGCCGGTAGCGCATGCAGGCCGCGCCGCGCCTCGCCGAGCTGACGACGGCGGAGCTCGCCGCGCTCCTGTCGGCCGGCGCCCCGTGCGTCGCGCTCGTGCCGGTCGGGTCGGTGGAGCCGCACGGCCCGCACCTGCCGCTCGCGACGGACACGATCATCGGCGAGGCCGCGGCCGAGCGCGCGGGCCGCCGGCTGTGGGAGCGGGGCATCGCCGCGCTCCTCGCGCCGCCGGTCGGCTATGGCGTGACCGACTTCGCGGCGGGCTTCGCGGGAGCGATCTCGATCCCGGCGCCTGCGCTCACCGGCTTCCTGCGCGCGGTCGCGGAGGCCTACCTGTCGGCCGGCCTGGCGCACGTCTGCTTCATCAACAACCACCTCGAGCCGGAGCACGACCGCGCGGTGCGCGCCGCCGCGAGCGGCCTGCCCCCGGGCCGCGCGTCGGTGGCCTGCCCGCTCGCGCGCCGCTGGGCGAGGACGCTCTCCGCCGAGTTCCGGAGCGGCGCCTGCCACGCTGGCCGTTACGAGACATCGCTCGTCCTCGCCGCGGCCCCCGCGCTCGTCCGGGACGACATCGCCCGGGACCTGCCGGATCTCGAATTGAGCCTGGCAGAAGGCATCAAAGCAGGGGTGAAGAGCTTCCGCGAGCTGGGTATGGACGCCGCCTACACCGGCGCTCCGCGCGAGGCCTCCGAGGACGAGGGCCGCGCGCTGCTCGATCTCCTCGCGACGATGATCGTCACGGAGGTCGAAGAGGGCCTCTCCACGGCCGCCGGCCACGATCCCGCGCCCGCACAAGGCACCCGGTCGATACGGCGCGACAGATCAGGCAACAGACCGGCCGACAGGCAATCTTAGCCGTGAGCGGTGAGCCGTGAGCAGCCTGAGCAGGCAGGTAGGCCAACAGGCAGTCAGGTAGGTGGAGCCCGGCCTCTCTGCTCCTACGCCGCCCGCTCCCGGTCGCTCTGGAGCGGCAAAATCCGCCATCAACCCACGCATGCCACCCACGTGGCACCGGCGAGCTGAGCAGAAGCCGAGGCGGTGGAGGAGGTTGAGGAGAACGTGAGCGACATCGCCGAAGGCGCCTCCGCGGCGCTCGACAACCGCGAGGGGTTCGGGCGATACTGTTTAGTTTTGTCCCGACACCACGATTCGTCTCAACAGGTTTTTGGTAGCAAACATCGATTCACAATTGACGGCTTCAGATCAAAGACGTAAAAAGGTATCGTTTTCCTCGCGCGCTGTTCGACGCCAGAACGATCCGACGGCTGACCTGTTGAAGGTGATGCTTTACGGCGCGCAGGCAGAAGTTGGCTTTGGCAGGCGCGCTCTCTGGCGCTCCTGCGCGACGGCATCACATGGGGCCTCGCGGGCGCAGCTCGCCCGACGACGCGGATCGGAGAGCATCATGAGGAATCGGACGATCGTGAGAGGGTCTCGGCAGCTGCTCCTTGCCTCGTTCGCCGCCGCCTCCGGCGCGGCGCTCGCCGGGTGCGTCGGCCCAGAGGACGCGGGTAGCGAGCTGCTCGGTGAGGCGCAGCAGGCGGCGACGGTCTGTGTACATATCCAGCGCGGCGTCGGGACGAGCGTCGTCAAAGACATCTTGATCTATGAGGAGAGCGGCGCCTCGCACAACGGCACCGACATGTATGCCGGCGTGCGCGTCAACAACGGCACCGGGTACGCTCAGCGTTCCTTGCTGCAGTTCGACCTCTCCTCGATCCCCCCCAACGCCACCATCATCTCGGCGGACGTCACCCTCTACATCGGCTCCGGCGGTCCCGAGTTGGTCAACGTACACCGGGTGGAGCGGCCCGCCGGGTCCAGCCCGACATGGACCTGGGGCGAGGCCGACGCCTCGGGTATGTGGAGCGGTCTCTCGACGGCTTTCAACCCCACGATCGAGGCCAGCTTCTCTCCCAACCCGAGCACCACGAGCTCCGCCGCTGTTTACAATATCTACCGCACGTTCAGCGTCACCGGGCTCGTGCAGAGGTGGGTGGACGGTGTATATCCGAACCACGGGTTGATGCTGAGGCTGTCCTCGGGCCGCACTCACATCAGGACGAGCGAGATGCCGTAAGACGCGAAGGCGAAGCGACCGGACCTCTATGTCTGTTACGACAGCGCGACGGGCTCCGGCTCGGCCACCTCGACGACCAGCTCCACGTCGGCTTCGAGCACCAGCGCCAGCTCCACGTCGGCTTCGAGCACCAGCGCCAGCTCCACCACGAGCACAACGACCGCCTCGAGCTCGAGCTCCACCACGACCACGACCAGCGTCTCCACGTCGGGCTCCGGGGGCGCCGGCGGCTCGGGCGGCGCCGGCGGCTCGGGTGGCGCCGGCGGCGCCGGCGGCGGAGGCGGCGGAGGCGTGCCTGGCCTGCCGATCAGCTGCGCCAGCAACACGCCGGGCGCCG
>JAICEP010000619.1 GCA_025924095.1 Sorangium sp. | reverse complement strand
CCCACCCACAAGCCCGCCAAGAAGAAGTAGCCCTTCGTCTCCCGCCCCCGCCCCCTGGCGCCGCGCCCGCGGCGCCCCCCCGCACTCGACCCCCAGAGCCACGCTTGCGGCGCGGACCCGCACAGGAGACGGGCCCAGATCGGCGTTTTCGGCGCGGTGGCGTACTTCTGTACGCCTAGCACCCAAAACGTCGAGATGGGCCCGTATCCGAAGCGGGTCCGCGCCTCAAGAAGCGGGTCCGCGCCTCAAGAAATGAGGGAGGCGCCTTCGGGGACGCGCATTCCGTTGGTCACGACGACCCGCGCAGAGGGCGCGACCGCGAGCACCGCCGGCTCGATCACCGCGCGCGCGGTGAGCATGGCTCCGGGGCAGCCCGAGCATGCGCCGGCCAGGTGGAGCGTCAGGTGGTCGGGCTCGACGGCCACGATGTAGAGCTCACCGCCGTCCGCTCGGACGAGCGGCGCGATGACCTCGCGGCAAACCTTGAGAAGCTGATCGATGGAAGCCGGCATGGGGGGGTGGGCTCGAGCGCGCCGCGCGAGCCAGCCGCGAGCCTAGCACGGCAGCGCTCGATCGGGAGATCGGCCCCGCCTCGCTGCCGGCTGTCACGGCGCCGAGGCCGCGGCCGGGGGGCCCGCGCTCGTCTCGACGCTCAGGGTCGACGCTCAGGGTCGACGCTCAGGGCCTCGCGCACAGGTCCTCGCGCACAGGTCCGCGCGCTCAGAGCGTCGAGCTGAGCGCGGCGACGCCGGCGTCGGCGGCGAGCTCCGGCGTGCGCTGCGCCGCGGCGCCGAAGGTGCGCCCGGCGATCTCGAGCGTCCCGCTCCACGGACCCGAGGCGGTCTTCGCCGGCAGGTCGAGCTTCTCGAGCGCCTCGGTGTTGACATCGGGCGTCACCGGTCCGCCGTACGCCTTCGCGCCCTTCCACACGAAGACATAGAGCAGCGGCGTCGCCTTCAGGCCGTCGCGCTTGGCGATTTCGGCGATCTCCCGCTTGGCCGCCTCTTGCAGCCGGTACGCGTAGGCGCGGAACGACCAGCCCGTGACGAAGAGGCCCTTGAGCTCGCCGTCGCTCGCCTTGACCGGATGCGCGGCGACCCACTGGAGATCGGGGCCATTCCTGACGCCGCGCATCTCCTGCATCTCCCCGAACGCCTCGACCAGCCCGCTGCCCGGCGCCAGCACCTTCCTGAGCTCGGGGAACGAGGCCAGGACGGACCTGTTGGCGAGCATGTCCGGATCGGCCTCGCTGCGCAGCACCGTGCCGCTCGGATCGGCGAACGAGAAGAAGGTGCTCTTCGCGAACTCGAGCTCCTTGACCGAGGCGCGCGCGCCCGCGATCGCCCGCTGGAGCCCGAGCAAGTTCGCGCCCGGGTCGGTGTCCACCAGCGTCGCGAGCTTCTGCGAGCCCGCGGGGAGGCCCGTCCGCACCTGGCCGACGTCCTCCGCGACGACCGGAGCGAGCTTGGCGCAGAGCTCCGTGGCCTGCTTCTGCGACGTCTTGCCGTCCTCCTGACACCCGCTCACGAGGGCGGCGACCAGCGCACAGGTGAGCACGACGGGCTTGCTTTCGCTTCGGGCGAGGGTTGAAGAGCGCATCATCGAGAACGACTCTCCACGGGGAGCGGTGTTCCGTCGGCCAGGACCATCGCGCCTCAAAGGGTTTCCGGGGTTACAAAGACGATCTCGATCCGCGCGTTGCGGGCGCGCTCGCTGCCGCCCGGGTCGACGACCGGGGCCGCCGATCCCGCGAGGAACTGTGCGATCCGCGGGGTCGCGGGGGCCCCTGCGGCGTTCGCGCCCTGCGCCGGATCGAGAGCACGGACGACGGCATCGGCCCGCGACGTCCATGCGGGCTCTTCCCGGGCGCTGATGTCCCGGTCCGTGTGCACGACCACGGCCACGGGGAACGAGGGGTGCGCGGCGGCGACCCGCGAGAGATCGCGGAGGCGCGCCTCGCCGGCCTTCGTGAGGACGTTGCCGGCGAACAGGCCCCGGAGCGTGACCGCGATGCCGCGATCGTCGCGAACGGGCGACCAGGTGCCCGCGGCCGAGAGCTCTGCGAGCAGCGCGTCGCCGGCGCCGGGCGCGCGGGTCACCGGCGTGGCGGCGCGGCGCGCGGCGGTCAGCACGGCGAGGCAGCCTGCACGCGCGCGGGAGGCCTGGTCGATGGGCGCCGGGATGGCGCGGGCAGCGCCGCCGGCCTCGGCGAGATCCGCGTCGAGCTTCTTGATCGCGGCGGTCGCCTCCTCGATTTGCGCCGCAAGGTTGCCGCCGCCGGGCTGCGCGCTGCTGGGCTGCGCGGCGCTGGCGGGCTGCGTGCCGCCGGGCTGCGCGGCGCTGCTGGGCTGCGTGGCGCTGCCGGGCTGCGTGCCGCTGCCGGGCTGCGTGCCGCCGGGCTCCGTGCTGTCGGGTTGCGTGTCCGGCGCGGCCAGGAGGCGCGCCGCACCGCACAGGAGGCGGGCCTGGAGCGCGAGCGAGCGCGCCGCTGCGAGGCGCGCCTTCTCGCGATCCGCGTCGGCCTTGCCCGACGGGACCACGGGCTGCGCGTCGCGCGCGACCTTGATCCGCATGTCGAGCGCATCCACCTCGGCCGCGACGCGCGTCTGCTCGGCCTCGAGGCCCGCGAGGGACGCCTCGCCGGCCGAGCTCTGCGCCTTCGCCTCGGTCTCGGCCGCCTCGGCCCGGGCCACCCGCGACAGCGCGTGCGCGTGCGCGTGCGCGGCGACCGCCTGCTCGCCGAGGATCTGCGCCCCGGATTGATCCTTGTTGTCGAGCGCGGCGAGCGCGTCGCCACGGAGCTTCTCTGCCCGGGCGAACGCGCCCGGCGCGTACCGCTTCGACTCGGCGGCGGCCGCCCCGGCGCGGACGTGATCGAGCTCATCGAGCACCACGGGCCGCGGGATCGGCGCGCATGCGCCGAGGAGCACCCCCGCGACGGCGACGGTTGCGAGGCGGCGCGCGCTCAAGGCGTCGCCTCCTTGCCCGCCGGAGCCGCCGTCTTGCCCGCGTTCCCGCTGCCCTTCGCGGCGGCGGGCGGCCGTTGAGCCCCCGGCGTCGCCCCCCTGCCAGCCGCCTTCTTGCCGGCCTCGATCCGCTGCGCTTCCACGCTGCTCGCCGCCCTGGTCGCCTCGCGCGCCTCGGCCTCGATCCGATCGAGCTCCGCCGCGGCGCGGCCTCGTCGCGCCTGCGTCTCCTCGAGCAGCGCGCGCGCCCGATCGAGCTTCGTCTCGACCTCGCGCGCCCGCTTCGCCGCATTCACCGCCGCTGCCTCCGCCGCGGCGGCCCGCAGCAGCGTCCTCGCTGTCTCCGCCCACTCGAGGGCCACCGCGTCGAGCCGCCGCGCGTTCGTCGCGTCGCCCGCCGCGCGCGCGCCGTGCGCACGCTGGAGCGCCTGCTTCGCCTGCGCCACCGGCTCGCCCACGACCTTCGCGTCGCTCCTCGCCGGCTCTCTCGCCAGGGCCGGCTCATCGCGCGGCGCCCCGCCTTCGGCCTTCTCGCCGCCTTCGGCCTTCTCGCCTCCAGCGGCCTTCTCGTCGGCGGCGGGTGAGGGCGCCGTCGCGACGCGCCCCTCGACCTCGAGGAGGATCTGCGCCGCCTTGGCGCCGTCACCGGGCGGCGGCGCGGGCACCGTGGCGAGCGGCCTCTCTCCTTCGCCGTGCGCAAGGGCATCGCCGCTGCCGAGCGAGGCCGCGAGGGCGAGGAGCAGCGCTTGGCTCGACCAGCGCCGCCGCGCGTCGCAGAGCATGGGGCGGGAACGCACGTCCGCCAGGTAGCAAACAGGGCCTCCGCGAGCAAGCGCGGCGGGCCGTCCGCGCGCTGCCCGCGGACGCCGCGCGGAGAACGCGGGCCGTGCGCGCGTCAGTCCGGCAGGAAATTGCGGATGGCCCAGTCGATCTGTGGCTTGTGGCGCTCGACGAGCTCCTTCCTGCCGCCGGCCTCGTGGAGGAAGACGCGATCTTCGTTGACGAAGACGGCGAGGTAATAGAGGTGCGCCTCCTTGCCCTCGTCGTGCCCGAAGCGCAGCTGGACGCCCGGCAGGCCGTTGCGGCTCTTCACGTCGGCCTTGCCGAGCAGCGCGTAGCCGCCGCCCTCGCGCAGACGCTTCTCGACCACGCGCGACCAGAACGCGAGGTCGCCCTCCGGCTCGTTCTCGAAGGCGCGGATCCCGAGCACCAGCCCCTCGGCGGTTGTCGCGCGGTACTCGTCGTCGCCGTAGCGATCCCCGAGGTCGACGAAGCCCGGCGGGGTCGCGGGCACGAAGGGCCGGCCGCAGCCGAGCGGCGCCGCGGCGGCGGCGAGCGAGGCGAGGAGGATGAAGGCGTGGCGAAGGGAGTGGATCATCGGAAGCGCCCCGGTCACAGGTTGAGGAGCCGCGAGAGGCCGAGCTCGTTGAGCCAGTCGATCGGGAGCCGCGGGCCCGACGGGGTGAGGGTCTCCGTCGAGCGCGACTGGAAGGAGACGGTGAGGGTCGAGAACGCGACCCGATCGCGCATGAACTTGAGGCGACCCTCGAGGCGCTCGAGCTCGCCGGCGACGCGCGCGAGCTCGCGCTCCAGCTGGATCGACTCCTCGACCTTGGCGGCCTTCTCGAGGAGCTTCTCCAGGCGATCGCGCACGGCCCGCGCGTTCCGGATGCGGATCCCGAGATCGAAGAACTCCTCGGTGACGTCCTCCGCGACCACGTTGCGCTGGAGGATGTCGCCGAGGCCCTCGAGGCGCTTCAGCGCCTCGTCGAAGCGGGCGGCTGGGATGCGGATGGTGATCGTCCGGTCGTCGCGGCGGGCGAGGAAGCCGCCGAGGTCCCGGGCGAGCGCCTCGACCTTGCCGAGCGACGCGCCCACCTCGAACACCGCCATGGCGATCTGCGCCGTGTAGACGAGGAGGGGCGCGGGCGCCGCGCTCGTCTCGGCGGCGCCCTGGTGCGCGCCCTGCGCGGCAGGGCCGGCCGGCGTCGCAGCGGGCTGCGGAGCAGGGCTCGTCGGCGCGGGCCGGGCGGCCGCGTGCT
>JAICEP010000618.1 GCA_025924095.1 Sorangium sp. | reverse complement strand
GGCGAGCTGCACCTGGGCGAGCGCGGCGCCGGCGCTCTGGCGATCGGCGTCGGCGCAGTAGGTCGTCAGCCGGACGAGCATGCCGACGAAGCGGCGCACCTCGGGCGTCCGGAAGGCGTCGCGGAGCCAGGCCGAGACAGAGACCGCCGCGAGCGGCGCGGGGCTCAGCGCGGCGAGGCCGCCGAGGACGCGGCCCATCTCGAGCTTCGCGGCGAGGCCGAAGAGGCCCGTCGTGAGGAGCGACAGGGCGCCGGACGGCAGGGTGTGGAAGGCGCCGCGGTCGAACGCGAACGCGCCCGACGCGGGCGGCGGCGCGCCCGTGTACCGGACCCCGAGCTCGCGGAGCACCTCCTGCGCCGCGCCGCCGCGGTAGAGCGCGTGGGCGCCGAGGTTCAGCGAGAAGCCGTGGCTCTCCTGCGTGGCCGCGCGGCCGCCCGGCGCGTGCGCCTTCTCGACGAGGGCGACGGATCGACCCGCCCGTCCCAGGTACGCCGCCGCCGCGAGGCCCGCGAGCCCGCCGCCGACCACCACCACGTCTTTTGTAGTTTTCATCCCGATTTCCCTTTCGTGGCGGTACCACGATCGGGGGCCCGGAAAGGTTACGCGCGCCCTGTCGATTTCCGGGGCGGGCCCGGAGGGCCGGAGGCGCCGGCGGGTAGACGGTCGGCCCGGCCACCTGCCAGCGGTGCTTCTTGTAGAGATCGCGGAGAACGAGGGTGTCAGCCGAGATCTGATTGAGCCTCTCGACGCTCGCCGCGCGCCTCTTCGCGTCGAGCGATCAAGGCGGCTGCCCGCTCCGTCCAAGGGCGGAGGTCCGGAGTCGCCTCCGCGCGGGGCGGCCCGGCCAGACGCGCCGCGCCGCGCCGCATCGGCCGCTCGCCTCCGGCCGGGATCTCGTGCAAAGTCGAGCGCAGTATGAAACGGCTCCTGCTCACCAGCGCGCTCCCCTACGCCAACGGGCACATCCATATCGGCCACCTCGTCGAGTACACGCAGACCGACATCCTCGCGCGCTACTGGCGCATGATCGGGCGGAGGTGCATCTACCTGTGCGCCGACGACACCCACGGCACGGCCATCATGATCCGCGCGAGGCAGGAGGGGCGGAGCGAGGCCGACGTCATCGCCGACATGAGCGCGGCGCACCAGCGCGATTTCGCGGCGTTCCAGATCCGGTTCGACCATTACGGCAGCACGAACTCGCCGGCGAACCGGGCGCTGTGCGAGCAGATCTGGGCGTCGCTGCGCGAGCGCGGCATGGTGACCACGAAGGACGTCACGCAGCTCTTCGACCCGAAGGAGGGCATGTTCCTGGCGGATCGCTTCGTCAAGGGCACCTGCCCGAAGTGCGGGGCCGCGGACCAGTACGGCGACAGCTGCGACCGGTGCGGCTCGACCTACGCCGCCACGGATCTCGTCGAGCCGAGGAGCGCGCTCACGGGCGCGCGGCCCGAGGTGCGCAGCGCGCAGCACCTCATGGTGGCCATCGAGCCGGAGCGGCCGTTCCTCTCGACCTGGACGCAGGGCGAGGGGCGGATGCCGAAGGAGATCGCGAACTACCTCGCGGGCCACTTCCTGTCGGAGCCCCTGCGCGACTGGGACGTATCGCGCCCTGCGCCGTATTTCGGGTTCGAGATCCCCGACGCGCCAGGGAACTACTGGTATGTCTGGTTCGACGCGCCGATCGGGTACATGGCCGCAAGCAAGGAGTGGTGCGATCGGGAGGGCGAGGCGTTCGACGACTGGTGGCGATCCGAGGAGACCGAGATCGTCCACGTCATCGGGAAGGATATCGTCTATTTTCACACGCTCTTCTGGCCGGCGATGCTCAGGGCCGCGCGCTTCTCGCTGCCGTCTCGCGTGCAGGTGCACGGGTTCCTGACGGTCAACGGAGAGAAGATGTCGAAGAGCAAAGGCACGTTCGTGCTGGCCTCGACGTACCTGAAGCACCTCGACCCGGCGTACCTGCGTTATTACTACGCGAGCAAGCTGAGCTCGAAGGTCGACGACATCGACCTGAACCTGGAAGAGCTCGTGAACAAGGTGAACGCCGAGCTCGTGAACAAGGTCGTGAACCTGGCGAGCCGATCCTCGCGCTTCGTGGCCCAGACGGGCCTGTCGGCGGCCTATCCGGACGACGGGGGGCTGTTCGCGGCGGCCGCGGCGGAGGCGGACGCGATCGGGGCGGCGTACGCGGCGTTCGACTACGCGAAGGCGACGAGGATCATCGTGTCGCTGGCGGATCGGGCGAACGAGTATGTCGACCGGATGCAGCCGTGGGCGCTGGCAAAGCAGCCGGAGAAGAAGGCCGAGGTGCAGGCGGTGTGCACCGTGGCGCTCAACCTGTTCCGGCAGATCGTTGTCTACCTGGCGCCGGTGGTGCCGAAGCTGGCCGACGGCGTCGCGCGGCTGCTCGGGTGCCCGATGGACCGATGGGAGCTCGCGAAGACGCCGCTTGTGGGGACGCCGGTGGCCGCGTATGAGCACCTCATGAAGCGGGTCGATCCGGCTGCAGTGGAGAAGATGATCACGGAGAGCCGCCCGGCCGAGGAGGCGGCGGCGGGAGCGCCGGCAGCGGCCGTGGTGGCGGAGGCGCCGGCAGCGGCGGGGGCGCCGGCCGCGGGCCAGGCGGAGGGCGCGGCCGCCGAGGACGACGGCGCGGCGTTCGCCAGGGAGCCGCTCGCGCCGGAGTGCACGATCGACGACTTCACCAAGGTCGACCTGCGCGTGGCGCGCATCGTCGCGGCGGAGCACGTGCCCGAGGCGAAGAAGCTGCTCAAGCTGACCGTCTCGCTCGGCGGGGAGGCGCGGCGAACGGTGTTTGCCGGGATCAAGGCGCACTACAAGCCGGAGGACCTGGTCGGGAGGCTCGTCATCGTGTGCGCCAACCTGGCGCCGCGGAAGATGAAGTTCGGCCTCAGCGAGGGGATGGTGCTGGCGGCGGGGGACGAGACGGTGCACCTCCTCTCGCCCGACTCGGGGGCGAAGCCGGGGATGCGGGTCCACTGAGGCGAGGCGGCGAGGGCGCGACAGCCCCTCTCGAATAAGGCCCTGCCGAGGGGGCGCCCGGCGCGGCGCCGGGCCGCCGTGCCCAGGTCGTGGGCACGCCGCTGTCCACGGCGTGGATACGTCGCGCGGCCGCGGCGTTCGGCGCTATGGTCGGGGCCCCCCGACCGCCGAGGCCCCCGTGAGACCCCTTGTCGCCCTCGCGTACTACCCGCTCTGGGCCGTGGCCGTGACCGTCGCGGTCACCGCGCTGCGCCTCGGGCGCAACGTGGGCCGCGGCCTCGTCGCCCTCTGCTTCTTCCTCGCCTTCTGGGTCACAGGGCTCATCCTGCTCGAGACCGAGGGCACGGTCGCCCTCGCCGAGCACGTCCTCCCGAGCGGGATCATCGTCGCCGCGGGCCTCGCCCACGCCTACGCCGACGTCGCCGGCGCCTCGCGCCGCCCCGTCGTCGCGGCCTACGCCGTGAGCGCCGCGGTGGCGCTGCTCGGGGCCGTCTCCCCGCGCCTGCTCTACGGCCCTGCCGCCCGCTCGCCGGGCCCGCTGTTCCTCCCGCTCGCCGTCGTCATGGGCCTCGCCGCGGTCGCGGTCGGCGCGCGGCTCGGGCGCGCGGCGCTCGCGGCCCGGGGGCTCCAGCAGCGGCGCATCGCCGCGCTCTTCTTCGGCAGCGTGCTCGCGACGCTCGGGGGCGGCTTCCTCGTGGTGCTGCGCGTGCATGGGCTCGGGGACGTGCTCCTCGGCGCGCCGGTCCTCCTCCTCGCCATCCTGCTCGTGGCCTACGCGGTGCTCATCGGCGAGCTGGGGCGCTCCCGCCGCGTCTTCGCGCAGGGGCTCGCCTACGCCGGCCTCACGGCGTTCCTCTCGTCGCTCGGGCTCGTCGTCTTCTTCAAGATCCTGCCCGCGCTCGCGCCCGGCGGCGGCGCGTCGCTCGCCTGGCTCGTCTTCGTCCTCTTCCTCGCCGCGCTCCCGTCCGACCCGCTGCGCTTGCTCGTCGTGGAGCACCTCGGGCGCCGGATGTTCAAGAGGCCGATCGGCGTCCGCGATCTCGCCGAGGAGATCGAGCGCGTCGAGGTGCGCGCCGACCAGGCCGAGCGGCTCGCCGAGCTCGGCCGGCTCGCGAGCGCGGTGGCGCACGAGATCCGCAATCCGCTCGGGGTCATCGCCGCCCAGACGAAGCTGCTCGAGCGGCAGGGCGCGAGGCCCGAGACCGTGGCCTCGCTGCGCGGCCAGGTCGACCGGGCGAAGCGGTTCCTCGACGACCTGCTCCGCTACAGCCGCCCGCGGCCGCTCGAGGTGAGCGAGGTCGACGCGCTCTCCACGCTGCGGCTCGCGGCGAGCCACGTCCGGCAGATCGTCGGCGAGGGCGCGCCGCCCATCGAGATCGCGCCCGAGGCGGGCGGGCCGATCTTCGTCGAGGCCGACCGCGGGGCCTTCCTCGATGTCGCGACGGCGCTGCTGCAGAACGCGGCCATCGCGCTCGAAGGGAGCGCCGAGGGGCGGATCCGGGCGGTGGTCACGCGCGGCGAGGGCGGCTTCGTGGTCGTGCGTGTGGAGGACAACGGCCCGGGGGTGCCGGCCGAGATCGAGGCGATGCTGTTCCAGCCGTTCGTGACGGGGCGGGGGCGGGACGCGAAGCACCCGGGCACGGGTCTCGGCCTGGCCGTCGCGGCGCGCTGGCTGGAGCGGCACGGGGGCACGCTGCGCCACGAGCGCGCCGCCCTGGGAGGCGGACGCGGTGCGCGCTTCGAGGCGCGGTGGCCCGAGAGGGCGGCGGAGGCGGCGGGGTGAGGTGGGGCCGTGTCGCTCGGGGTCGTCCCCGGTCGCGCGCGAGAGACGTCTGACCGGGCAGCCCGGCCCCCGACCAGCCCGGCCAGGTAGCGCGCCGGGCTGTCCGCGCCCCAGGATCCGGGTTGCCCCAAACTGTCGCGGCGATTACTTTGCGAGTCGTTTGTGCTCGTGAGGAATCTTGGTCAAGGCGCCAGCTCCGTCCGCGTTCTCTGACTTCGTCC
>JAICEP010000617.1 GCA_025924095.1 Sorangium sp. | reverse complement strand
TCGTCGGATAGAGCGCATAGTCGTCGCTCTCGATGGTGCAGCCGACGGCCGTGCCGACTTCCCCGGTCCAGATCGCTTTACCTTGTACGATGTGGTCCAGCGCATAATGCGCTTCCAGGCTGGCGAGGTGCTTCTCCTTCAACGTCGCATCACCATGAAAGGCTCGAAAAATAGGCTGCATGCGTCGTTGGGTAGTTTGCGATCGTGAATGCGGTCCGTCGGTGATCGGCCGGCCGCTCATTGTCCGAACTGCTCGGTCAGGCGCTCGTGGCCAGGGCGGCATCCAAAGTCGTCACCTCGTGGACGATGGTATAGCCGTAAAGCAACCCCTCGGCGTCGCATGCAATCGGATACTCAGTCCTCTCGTCCGAAAAGCGCTGAGATTCCGCCCAGAGATCGTCGCGCCCGGTCGCTTAAAAATGAGAACAAACCGCTCTGAGGATGTCAAGGGCGAGTCACCATGCCCGGTTCAGCTCCGAGTGCGCCTGCCTGTTGCAAGATGCAAGAAGAGCAAGGAGCGCAGCCCGGCGCGGTGGACGGTCGGCGAGCGGCCGCATGCGGTTTGCCGAGACCCATCGACGGCTGCTCGCCTGCTCGACCCGAGCTCGCGCTCCTGCGCACCGTCGCGGCACGCAGTTTGCGACGCATGCGGCGCAGGGGCGCGGCCGTCTCATCGCGGGATCGCTCGGCCCTGGAGCAAGGCGATGGACGGCGCAGCCAGGGACATCTTCGTCATCAGCGACCTGCACATCGGTGACGGCGGCGCGCGCGACAACTTCGACTCGGGCAAGAAGACGCCGCAGCTGCGCGCATTCCTCGACCACGTGGGCAGCGAGGGAGGCGAGCTCTTCGTCCTCGGCGACTTCTTCGAGCTCTGGCAGATGAACCTCAGCCTCCTGCTCGTGAAGCGGCGGGCGCTCCTCGATCAGCTCGCCGCGCTGAGGCTCGTCTACGTGCCCGGCAACCACGACATCGACCTCGCGCACTTCATCGACACGGACTTCCTCCATCACCCCTTCTTCGCCTGCATGCGCGCGCCCTTCGTCCGGGAGCTCGGGGGCAGACGGTTCCGCTTCTGCCACGGGCACGAGACCGATCCGTTCAACGCCGGGGACGACCCGGGCTTCGGCCGCATGCTCTCCATCTTCGCCGGCGTCTTCGAGGACCAGAACGGCTCGCCCCTCCTCACGAGCGGCGAGAGCGTCGAGGATGTCCTCGAGCAATTCGGCGACTCGATGTTGACGATCTGGAAGCGCTCCCTGGCGACGGTTCACCGTAGCCAGGGCGAAACGAAGGAGGTGCGCCCCACCTCGGAGCTGACGCCGGCGCAGAACCCGGACCGGCTCGGCGAGCACGTGGTCGGGGTCCGAGCAGAGCTCGACAAGGGCGAATACGACGTGACGGTGCTCGGACACACCCACAAGCCAGGTCGCATCGGCGACTGGTACTTCAACAGCGGCTCATGGACCGGCCCCCGCAACTCGTTCCTTCGCATCTCGCCGGACGGACACGTGCGCTATCTCGAGTGGAAGGACGGTCGCGCCATCGAGCGCGAGATGCCCGTCGTGCTCCCGGAGGCGGGACCCGGCCGCGCGCCCGCGGCGCCGAAGAACCCGGTGACCGCGGCTTTCTCCGCGGCGAGGACGCTCTTCCCGAAGCCGACCCGGCCGGAGCGCTCCCGGTGGGTCCTCATCGCTCAAGGCGTCCTCGCGCTCTCCGTGGGCGCCGGCGTCCTGACGATCTCGGTCGGTCAGGGCTCGTCCGCTGGGTGGCGCCTGCTCGTCTCGGCCTTCGCGGCGTACGCCCTCCTCGATGGCGCCCTGTCGCTCCTCGGCGCGTCGCGCGAGCCGACCGTCCGGCGTCTCCTCTCCCTCGTGCGCGGCGTGGCGAGCCTCCTGCTCGGCCTCGTGGTGCTCCGTCGCGGCCACATGGTCGAGGTCTTCGTGATCCTCGTCGGCATCTGGGCGTTCATCTCCGGCGCGCTGCGCGTCGCGGCGTCGGTCGTGCTCAAGGGAATGGTGGAGTCGAGGTGGCTCTTCGCCGTGGGCGCCGGCTCGATGCTCGCCAGCCTCGTCCTGCTCTCGCTGCCCGCGTCGGCGGTGCTGCTCAAGTTCGCCCTGGCCGGCTACCTTTGTTACTACGGCGGGGGGGAGCTCCTGGCCGGCATCTTCGGGCAACGGGTGCCGAGGACGGCGAGCTTCCGTCCCGCCGCATGAGGCCGCTCGCGGCCCCGGGACACGACCGCTGACCGGCGCAGAAACACGCCCTCGCCGCGCGCCATTGATCTACGCTCCGCCCGCCCCGGCAGTCCGGCGGCCGAGCGGGCGGGGAGCTGCTCCCGCGGCGCGACAAGGGCGCCGGCCGCTCTCGCGACGCGCCCACGCGCTCTCGCGGGCCTCCCGGCTTCCCGCGCGCCTCGCAGGTCGAGGGCCACCTCGGAGATCCAGCCATGAAGATCCTCCCCCCGATCACCCCGTCCCGCGCCGCGCTCGCCGCCCTCGCCGCCCTCGCCGCGGGCGCCGCCTGCGTGCAGCCGCACGCCCCTCCGCCGGCAGAGCCGCATCAGGAAGCCCCGGCGCCCACCGCCGCCCAGGCCGCGCCCCCGGCGCCGCGCTTCGACAAGATCCCCCGGCTCGACTTCAACCGCATCGCCGTCGAGCTCGATCTGCCGCTCTTCTGGATCGCCGACCGGAACAGCTCGGGCGCGGTCGAGCCGGACGAGGTCTCCGGGCTCTGGCACCACACAACGGCCCCCGCCTGGGTCGCCTCCGGGGCGTTCACCCCGGAGTTCACCTCGGCCTACGCGGCCATGACAAGGATCAAGGCCGAAGGCCACCCGCGCGCCGGGCTCGACGACGCCGAGAAGCGCCGCCGCGACGCCGTCCTCGCGGAGCTCGCGGCCGGCCGCCCTTCGCTCCTCCGGTCCGACTTCCGCGGCGCGTCCGCCGAGGACCGGGCCATCGTCGGCCACCTGCTCAAGGTGGCCGAGCTCATCGAGCAGCTCCACGCGAAGCAGCTCGGCTCCGCCGGCATGGCCGACAAGATCCCGCCCGACGATCCGGCGAGCCGGGCGCTCTTCTGGCGCAACCAGGGGCCCTGGTGCGAGCAACCCAGGAGCCGCAACGAGCCGAGCTGCAGCGCGCTGCCCAGCAAGCCGCCCCCCGTGACAGGCGTCTACCCAGCGCGCCTCCAGCAGGACAAGAAGCTCTGCGCCGCGCTCGAGGCGCGGCGGGACCAGCAGGCGCTGCTTGCCCCCTTCACCGTGGTCGTCGAGCAGGGCGGCGCGCTCAAGGCCGTGCCGTACAGCGAGGCCTACAAGCCCGAGATGGAGGCGGTGAGCCGGGAGCTCAAGGCCGCGGCCGAGGCGATCCAGAGCCCCGGCGAGGCCGCCTTCAAGGCGTACCTGCTCGCGGCGTCGCAGGCGTTCCTCGACAACGGCTGGGAGCTCGCGGACGAGCCCTGGGCGAAGATGAACGCCGAGAACTCGGCGTGGTACCTGCGCGTGGGGCCGGACGAGACGTACTGGGAGCCGTGCAACCGCAAGGCGGGCTTCCACATGAGCTTCGCGCGCATCAACCAGGAGTCGCTCACCTGGCAGAAGAAGCTCGACCCGGTGAAGGCCGACATGGAGGCGGCCTTCGCGCAGCTCGCAGGCGCGCCGTACAAGGCGCGCAAGGTCGCGTTCCACCTGCCCGACTTCATCGACGTCCTGGTGAACGCCGGCGATTCGCGCGCCGCGACCGGCGGGACCGCGGGGCAGAGCCTGCCGAACTGGGGGCGGGTCGCCACCGAGGGCCGCGGCCGCACCGTGGCGATGGTGAACCTCCTGCACGACGACGACAGCCGCGCGGCGCTGCGGGAGGCGACCGCGTCGCTGTTCTGCAAGAGCACGATGGAGAGCGTCTCGCTCGAGCGCCCCGTCGCGACGCTCGGCACGGTGCTGCACGAGGCGGCCCACAACCTGGGCCCGGCGCAGGGCTACAAGGTGAAGGGCAAGACCGACAGCGAGATCTACGGCGGGCCGCTCGCGTCGATGCTCGAGGAGCTCAAGGCCCAGACCGGCGCGCTCTTCTTCACCGGCTGGCTCGTGCAGCAGGGCGTCCTCGACCCGGCGCTCGCCCGCATGTCCGAGGCGAGGGACGTGATCTGGGCGCTCGGGCAGGTGGGGCAGGGGATGCACACGGCGGGCGGCGAGCCGCGGCCCTACGGCCAGCTCGCCGCGATCCAGCTCGGCAGCCTGCTCGACGCGGGCGCGCTCGGCTTCCACCGCGGCGAGGTGGCGGCGAACGGCACGGACAAGGGGTGCTTCGCGATCCAGGCCGACAAGCTGCCCGCCGCGGCCGAGGCGCTCGCGAGGACGGTGCTCGGCATCAAGGCGCGCGGCGACAAGGCCGGCGCGCTGCGCCTCCGCGACACCTACGTCGAGCAGGAAGGGGCCTGGAAGGGGCTCCGCGGGGTGATCGAGGAGCGCATGCAGCGCATGCCGCTCGGCAGCGTCGTCTACGCGATCGAGATGTAGCAGGTCGCCCCGTCCTCCGGGCTGACGTCCATGCCGGGTGGAGCGCTGCCCGGCATCGCCCTGCCCTTGACGATCGAGCGAAAGTCTACGGATACTCGCGCGACATGAGGAGCTCGTGACGCCCTACTACCGCCGCGACCAGGCCGACGGCATCACGCCGCCGAACCTCGCCGACGAGTCGACCTACGCCGAGCACATCGTCCATGCTCGCGGCAAGCGCACGCGGTTCACCTCCCTGAGCATCGACCCGGCCACCATCGTCGACTTCGGGCCTCAGCTCTGGCTGTTGATTCAACCCAAGATCTACGACGAAGGTCACGGCGTCGTCTCCCACGACGCCCTGGTCGGCACCCTGCGCGAGGAGCTCAGGTCCGCGCCCGATCCAGCTGCCCGCGAGCTCACGGCCCGGGCGCTCCCGCGCGCGGTCAAGCGCCAAGAGGCGCTCGTCCACTGGAGCTTCGATGTCTCCCGGATCGCTCGCAAAGAGCTCTCGGAGTG
>JAICEP010000616.1 GCA_025924095.1 Sorangium sp. | reverse complement strand
GGTGAGCCGCCGCCGTGCAGCGGTGGGCCGCCGCCGGGGGGGCGGCGCACCTGGGCGGCGCGCTCGCCGGGCAGCGCGCGCACCTCGCGGAGGGTCTCCCCCCCGGGGTCGTGGACCCACCGCAGCGCGCCCTCGCGGGGCGCGGCCGCCTCCGCGCCGAGCAGGAACACGCCGAGGCTCCCGATCCCGGCGCCGCTCCGGCCGCTCGTGAGCTCCACGCCGGGGAACATGCGCAGCTGCGACTCGAGCCCCAGGAGGGCGATGTCCCGCCGGAGATCGGAGGCGAGGGCGAGGTTGTGCTCGCTCGTCACCGCGCACTCCACGCCCTCCGCCAGGTTCGACACGATCCGCGCGGTCGTGTCGACGCCCGCGTCGGCGCTCTGCGCGGTGTGCTGCCGGAGGTCGCAGGCGATGTAGCCCGACGTGTCGACCACCCGCGCCAGCGTGAGATCGAGCCGCGACCTGCCGCCGTCGGCGATGTCGACCGTCGCCTCGGCCAGCGCGTACTCGGGCCCGCGCGAGGCGACGACCCGGAACCGCCCCGGGGGCAGGGAGATCTGGAGCTCGCCCGTGAGCGAAAGGTGGGGCGGCGATACGGCCTCGCCGGTCGTGGCGTCGAAGAGGCTGACCTTCGCCGGCGTGAACGGACCGAGGAGCTCCGGGTCCTCGGCCGGCTCCGGGGCGCCGCGCTCTTGCAGCTGGAGGTCGAGCCGGCCGGCGCCGGAGAGCGCGAGCCGCGCGGGGGCGATCTCGCCGGCGCGGATCCGGATCCGAGCGCTCCCGAGCGCGCGGCGGCCGCTCCCTTCGAAGCCGACGAGGTAGAGGCCGGGCGGGGCCTCGGCGGCGAGCGGCGCGTCCTCGCCGGTCCGCAACCACAGTTCGAGCGCGCCGGCGGCCGGCGCGGCGCCGCCCTCGGCGATCGGGGTCAGCGTCGCCCTGCCGGCGAGCGGCGGGAGCGGCGCGCCGCGGGCGTCCACCAGCGCGAGCGCCACCCCGCCGGGCGCGCCGCCGCGGAGGAAGAAGACCTCCGTCGCGACGGCGAGCGAGTCGCCGCGGGGCGCGATCGCGAGGACCCGCTGGTAGGCAGCGCGCCCGCCGGGCGGCAGCGCGGCCTGCCGGGCGAACGTCGCGTCGCTGAAGCCGGCGCCGCTCCGCGCGCGGATCGTCGCGCCGTCCGCCGGGACGAGCGCGTACGCGACGCCGGCCCCGACGCCGGCCAGGTACGGCGCCTCGTGCTCACCGCGGTGCCCCGGCGCCACGCCGGGCGCGACGTGCTCCGCCGACCCCCAGTGGACGACGTCGCCGAGGTCGAGCGCCTCGACCGGGCGGTCGCCGTCGTTCCGGAGCGACGTCGCGATCACGACCGCCCGGCCCTGCGCCCCGAGCGTGTAGCGGGTGGTGACGGAGAGCGCGCCGCCGGCGAGCTCGCGCCCGCGCACCTCGCCGCGCGCCTCGATCCAGGCGGCGCCGTCCTCGCCGGCGCCCGTCGCGATGTCGCGGTAGAGCACCTGCCGCGGCGGCGCGCCGATCCGCGGGACAATCTGCCCGAGCTCGTCGCGCCGCGCCCGCGCGTCCGCCGCGTCGATGAGGTGGCCGCCGCTCTCGGCGAGGCCGGTCCCCGGGCCCAGCTGATCGACGACCACGGCGATCTCGTCGTTCTCGAGCACGTAGTCGCCGCGCCGCCCCGCCGCGAGCGGCCCCGAGAGCGCGTCCGCGGGCCCCGTGATCCGCCGGACGCGCGCCGGCCGCGCCGCGCCATCGGCCCTCGGGCAGAGCTCGCCCTGCTCCCCGCCGCCGTGCCCCCACCGGCAGAGCATGCCGAGGCGCCCGGCCGCGCCGGAGGACACGACGACGCTGCCGCCCTGCACGGGCGGCGCGCAGGTCGCGCTGGCGAGCGCGAGGGCGGCCAGGCCCGCAGGGCTCAGCGAGCGGCGCGCCGCGCGCCAGGCGCGCGCTGGGAAAGCGGGGGGGCGGAGGGAGCTCTCGGGCGAGCGGATCATCGGTGCTGTTCCGATGCGCGGCCGCGGCGCGGCTTGGGTCAGGACCGAGCGGTGGCGGTCACGCCGCCGGCGGCTCGGCTACTCGTCGTCCGCCATCTCCGGGTAGTCGCCGGGCGCGAGGTTGTCGAACCGGGTGCACGACGCGGTGAACCGCGTCATCACCTTGCCCGTCGGCCCGTTGCGCTGCTTCGCGACGATGAGCTCCGCGATGCCTTTGTGGTTGGTCGTCTCCGCGTTGTAGTACTCGTCGCGGTAGATGAAGATGATGTTGTCGGCGTCCTGCTCGATCGCGCCGGACTCGCGGAGGTCCGACAGCTGAGGGCGCTTGTCCTTGGTGGTCCGGGTCTCGACCGCGCGGTTCAGCTGGGAGAGCGCGATGACCGCCACCTTGAGCTCCTTCGCGAGCTGCTTGAGCCCACGGGAGATCTCGCTGATCTCCTGCTCGCGGCTGTTCACGCCGTCCCGCCCCTTCATGAGCTGCAGGTAGTCGATGACGACGAGCCCGATGCGCCGCCCCGAGTTGCCGTCGCTGGGCGCCCGGTCGTACTCGGCCTGGATGCGCCGCACCTTGGCGCGCAGCTCGAGGAGGGTGATCGCCGGCGTGTCGTCGACCCAGACGGGCAGGGTCGAGAGGAACGACGCGGCCTCGGTCAGGCGGCGCCAGTCGTCGGGCTGCAGGAAGCCCTGGCGGAGCTTGCCGAGGTCGACGCGGCCCTCGCAGCAGACCATACGTGTCGCGAGCTGCTCGCGCGGCATCTCGAGCGAGAAGACGGCGGCGCCGAAGCCGGGCTCGTGCCGCTCGATGCCGTGCCCCGCCTGGTCGGGGCCGGGGGAGCTCACCGTGCGCGGCGACGCCACGTTCACGGCGAGGTTGAGGACGAACGACGTCTTGCCCATGCCGGGGCGCGCGGCGATGATCGTGAGGTCACCGTCGTGCAGGCCGGCCGTCTTGGCGTCGAGCTTCTCGTACCCGGTCGAGATGCCCGTGATGCGGTCGCCGCGCTCCGCGGCCGCGGTGATCTGCTCGAACGCGGCCTTGAGCACCTGCGCGAGCGGCTGCGTCGCCGTCCCCTGGGGCGTGCGCGCGAGCTGGTAGACCGACTGCTCCGCGCCGTCGATGAACTCCTGCACCACGCCGACGTCGCCGTACCCCTCGGCCGCGACGCGCTGGCACGTGGCGATGAGCTGGCGCACGCGCCACTTCTCGTAGACGACGCGCGCGTGCGCGCCGACGTGCGCGACCGCCGGCGTCGCGTCCGCGAGCTGGGCGAGGTACGCCGCGCCGCCCACCTGGGCAAGGCGCTCCCGGTCGCGCAGCCACGAGGCCACCGAGACGATGTCGAGGGGCGTGCCGGCGGACGCGAGCTCCTGCGCGGCCTCGTACACGCGGCTGTTCGCCTCGCTGTAGAAATGCTCCGCCTTCAGGATCTCGAGCACCCGATCGAGCGCGTCGCGGTGCAGCAGGATGGCCGAAAGCACCGCCGCTTCGGCGTCGAGGTCGTGCGGCGGCACACGTCCGGCGACGATGGGAGGCTCGACCCTCTGAGGCCGCTGGCCCCGGCGATCCATCATTCTCATCATCCGTGCATCTCCTCCCCACCGATTACCCCCATCCCGCCCCGAGCTTTTCCACAGGCGCCGAAATGGGCGACGCCCCGAAGGCGCAACGGTCCTTCGGGGCGTCGGGTGCAGGGTCGATTTCCGTCTATCAGAACATGGGCTGCCCTGAGAAGGGTTTCTGTTTGCATTGCAGTGAGCGTTCGTGCGGTGGGCATCCCAATGCAGGTTCCACGTTCGAGGGGCGCCGCTCCGATCGCGGGGGAGCGGCGCGCCGAGGCGCTGCCGAGGGCCGCAAGGTACGGAAATTGAGCAACCCCGGTCTCATCGCCATTTCCTTTCCCGCTTGACTCAGCTGCGATGACGCTTCGCGCCCGGGCATGCGCCGTCGCGGGGAGCCGCCATTGTGGATCACAAAACGCGTCAAACAAGGATTGAACCCACCGAAGTGGTCTGCGTGGGCGAAGCGCTGTGGGACCTCCACGCGCCGGAGGGCATTCCGCTAGAGCGGGCAAAATTGCTGCGCCGCGTGCCGGGGGGCGGCGCGGTGAACACCGCGACGGCGCTCGTCCGGCTCGGCGTGCCTTCGGGGCTGTGCGCTGCGCTGGGCGACGACGCCCTGGGGCGCGGGCTGAAGGATGAGGTCGCCGCGGCCGGCGTCGATGTGGGCCGGCTCGCGCTGGGCGCGGCGCGGACCGGGCTGATGTTCGTGGCGATCGCGCGCGGCGAGGCGCGCTTCGTCGGCTACCGGCAGGGGGAGCTCGAGGCGCGCGCGCTCGCCGCGGCGCTGCCGGCGCGCTGGCAGACCCGGGTCGTGCACTTCACCGGGATCGCGCCGGTGCGCGGGGCGATCGGCGCGCTCGCGCGGGCAGCCGCGGGCGCCCGCCGCGAAGGGTGCGCCGTCTCGGTCGACGTCAACGCGCGCCCGCGGATGTGGCCGCGCGCCGGGCGCGTCGCGCCGCATGCGGGGGCGGACGTCGGCGTGCGCGGCTGCTTCCGGCTGTTCGCGCAGGCGGACCTCGTGAAGTGCAGCACCGGCGACCTCGACGTGCTGGGGATGACGGCGCGCGCGCTCCGCGAGCGGCTCCGGCCCGAGGCGACGCTGGTCGTCACCGACGGCGCGCGGGCGACGCTCGTGCTCGGCCCCGAGGGCGAGCGCGCGGTCGCGCCGCGCCCGGTCCGGCCGCTCGATCCGACGGGGGCGGGGGATGCGTTCTGCGCCGGGATGCTGGCGAGCCTCGTGTGGGAGGGGCAACCGCGGTGGGCAGACCCGGCGCTCCTGCTGCGCGCGGTGGCGCGGGGGCACGACGTCGCGCGGGCGTGGGTGAGGCGGAAGCGCGGGTGAGGCGGCCGTGGGCGGCGGAAGCGCGGGCGAGCCGCGCTTTGCGGGCGAGGTGGAAGCGCGGGCGAGCCGCGCTTTGCGGACGAGGTGGAAGCGCGGGCGAGCCGCGCTTTGCGAACGAG
>JAICEP010000615.1 GCA_025924095.1 Sorangium sp. | reverse complement strand
GCCACGACGAGTGGGCCCGCTTCGCGCCGGCGCTCAAGAACCTCGACGAGGCGCTCACCATCCGCGAGCGCATGCTGCTCGCCTTCGAGGCCGCCGAGCGCGAGGAGGACCCCGCCGTGCGGCGGCGGCTGCTCACGTTCGTCGTCATCGGCGGCGGCGCCACGGGCGTCGAGATGGCCGGCGCCTTCGCCGAGCTTGCGCGCTACATCCTCGCCCGTGACTTCCGCTCCCTCGACGCCTCGCTCTCGCGCGTGGTGCTCGTCGAGATCGGCCAGCGCATCCTCCAGGCCTTCCCCGAGGGCCTCTCGGCGAGCGCCGAGCGGCAGCTCACGTCGCTCGGGGTCGAGGTCATCAAGGGCCGCCGCTTCCGGACCATCGACGAGCAGGGGGTCGAGTTCGAGGACGGCGAGCGCCTCCTCGCGACGACCGTCATCTGGGCGGCGGGGGTCCGCGGCACCCCGCTCGCGCGCTCGCTCGGGGTCGAGCTCGATCGCATCGGCCGCGTGAAGATCGAGCCGGACTGCTCCCTGCCCGGGCACCCGAACGCCTTCGCGATCGGCGACATGACCCTGCTCCGCGACCGGAACGGCGTCGACGTGCCCGGCCTCAGCCCCGCCGCGATCCAGGAGGGGCGCTTCGTCGCGCGCTGCATCCTCGGCGACCTCACGGGCCGCCCGCGCGGGCAGTTCGCCTACCGCGACAAGGGGACGATGGCGACCATCGGCCGCTCGCGCGCCATCGCGAAGGTCGGGCGCCTGCAGATGTCCGGCACGCTCGCGTGGCTCGCCTGGCTGGGCGTCCACGTGCTCTTCCTCATCGGCTTCAAGAACCGCTTCGCCGTCATGTTCGCGTGGATGTGGCAGTACATCACCTTCAAGCGCGGCGCCCGGCTCATCACCGGCCACACCGCCACCGCGCTCCCCGCGGCGGCGCCCGCGGTCGCGCCCCCGGCGCCCGGCCCATCACCGGCCCGGCGCGCGGTGGCGGACGCCGCCTCCGACGTCGCCTCCGACGTCGCCTGAGCGCCTCGGCGCTCGCTTGCTTGACGCGCGGCCTCCACCATGGCGGATACGATTCCAGTGAAGGCACGCAGAGCTCAGTCATCCGCGCGACCGGCGACCCCCGAGCCGCCGCCGCCCCCGGCGAGCGATCCGGGCGTTGACGACCCGGTGCTCGACGACGCCTCGGACCTCACGCCGGTCGTCGCTTCCAACCTGAAGCGCTTCCGGGCCGAGCGCGGCCTGTCGCTCGAGCGTCTGGCGAAGGCGTCCGGGGTGAGCCGGGCGATGCTCGGGCAGATCGAGCTGGGCCAGAGCACGCCGACCATCAACGTCCTCTGGAAGATCGCGCGCGCCCTCGGGGTCCCTTTCTCGGCGCTGATGAGCCAGGCGGCCTCGCCCGTCACGACCGTCATGCAGGTCTCGCACGCGCGCATCCTGCGCTCGCGCGACGGCGACTTCTCTTCCCGGGCGCTCTTCCCGACGGACCGGCCGCGCAACGTGGAGTTCTACGAGCTCCGCCTCGCGCCGCGCTCGGTGGAGAACGCCGACGCGCACGCCCCCGGCACCTCCGAGAACCTTGTCGTCACGGAGGGCTCGGTGGAGATCATCGTGGCCGGCGAGCGGCGCGTCCTCGAGACCGGCGACGCCATCCTCTTCGAGGCCGACAGCCCTCACAGCTACCGCAACCTGGGCAGCTCCGAGGCCGTCATGTACCTCGTCATGACCTACGGATCGCGCGGGTAACCCCCCCGGGTTTCACGAGCTCCAGCGGCCCCGTGTCCCTCCGGTATCCAAGACGTGTCGTCCGTTATATCGTCAGATCTTCCTTGCGCCCTCTGCTTTAGCGTGAGATATGTCCGCTATAGCGGCGGTCACCCGCTGCGGGTAGCAAGGAGACGGGGCGATGCGGATCACCTGGATCGGTGGGTTGGATCGCAACCAGGCGCAGCTGGAGCGGATGGCGCTGCAGGCCGGGCACCATCTGGAGTTTCACACCGGCAACACGGGGGGCCGCGGGGCGGCCGAGCTGCGGGCGGCCATCGAGCGGGCCGATCTTGTGATCGTGCTCACCGATGTGAACAGCCACGGCGGCGTGCTGCTCGCCAAGAAGCTCTGCCACAAGCTCGGCCGCGCGGCCTTCATGGCGCGCCGCTGCGGCGCCTCGCGCTTCCAGCAGCTCCTCGACGCGCTCGCGCAGCGGGAAGCGCGGTTTCTGGCGACCGGATAACGGAGAGTACGACCGATGCGATGCTTGATGATGGTGCTCTGCTGCGTGCTGGCGCTGGCCGGGTGCTCGAAGAGCGAGGCGAGCAAATCGGGCTCGGTGGAGCTCCTGAACGTCTCTTATGACCCGACGCGCGAGCTCTATGAGGAGGTGAACGCCGCCTTCGCGAAGCGCTGGAAGGAGCAGAGCGGACAGGGCGTCACCATCAAGCAGTCGCACGGCGGCTCGGGCAAGCAGGCCCGCTCGGTGATCGACGGGCTCCAGGCGGACGTTGTCACGCTCGCGCTCGCCTATGACGTCGATGCGCTCGTGCCGAGCGGTCGTCTCAAGGAGGGGTGGCAGGCGCGCCTCAAGGACAACAGCGCTCCTTACACGTCGACCATCGTCTTCCTGGTGCGCAAGGGCAACCCGAAGGGCATCAAGGACTGGGACGATCTCGTGAAGGAGGGCGTCGCGGTCATCACGCCGAACCCGAAGACCTCCGGCGGCGCGCGGTGGAACTACCTCGCCGCGTGGGGGTACGAGCTGAAGCGAGCGGGCGGCGACGAGGCCAGAGCGAAGGATTTCGTCGGCCGTCTTTTCAAGAACGTGCCCGTCCTCGACACGGGCGCGCGCGGCTCGACCACGACGTTCGTCGAGCGCGGGCTCGGCGACGTCCTGATCGCCTGGGAGAACGAGGCGCTGCTCGCGGTGAAGCAGAGCGGCAAGGACAAGTTCGAGGTGATCGTGCCGTCGATCAGCATCCTCGCCGAGCCTCCTGTCGCGGTGATCGACAAGGTGGTCGACAAGCGCGGGACGAGGGCGGCGGCGGAGGCGTACCTCAACTTCCTCTACACGGAGGAGGGGCAGCGCATCGCGGTGAAGCACTTCTATCGCCCGCGCCATCCGGCGGTCCTCGCGGCGGCCGAGTCGGAGGGGCTCTTCCAGAAGGTCGCGCTCTTCTCGATTGACGAGGTGTTCGGCGGGTGGCAAAAAGCTCAGAAGGCGCACTTCTCCGACGGCGGCGTCTTCGACCAGATCTACCAGGCCGGCAAGTAAATTTCGGTGGCTCTCCTCTGGCGGCGACAGAGCGTTCTGCCCGGCTTCGGGCTCGCGATGGGGATCACGGTAACGTACCTGTCGTTGCTCGTGCTGGTCCCGCTGTCGATGATCTTCCTCAGGACGGCGACGCTCTCGCCCAGCGAGATCTGGGCCGTGGTGACCTCTGCGCGCGCCATCGCCTCCTTGAAGATCAGCTTCGCCGCGTCGCTCATCGCGGCGGGCATCAACGCGGTCTTCGGCGTGCTCGTGGCGTGGGTGCTCGTGCGCTACAGCTTCCCGGGCAAGTCGATCGTCGACGCGCTCGTCGATCTACCGTTCGCGCTCCCGACGGCGGTCGGGGGCATCGCGCTCACGGCCATCTATGCGCAGCAGGGATGGGTCGGCCAGTTCCTCTACCCGCTCGGGATCCAGAGCGCGTTCAGCCGTCTCGGCGTGGTCATCGCGCTCACCTTCGTGGGGCTCCCGTTCGTCGTGCGGACGGTCCAGCCGGTGATGGAGGAGCTCGAGGTGGACCAGGAAGAGGCGGCGGCGTCGCTCGGCGCGGGCCGCTTCCAGATCTTCCGTCGGATCCTCCTGCCGGCGCTCTGGCCCTCGATCCTCACCGGCTTCGCGATGTCGTTCGCGAGGGCGTTCGGCGAGTACGGGTCGGTCGTGTTCATCTCGGGGAACATGCCTTTCAAGACCGAGATCACGCCGCTCGTCATCATGACGAAGCTCGAGCAGTACGACTATGCGGGGGCGACGGCGCTCGCGCTCGTGATGCTGCTCTGCTCCTTCGTGCTTCTGTTCGTGATCAACCGGCTCCAGTCCTGGAGCGGCGCGCGCGGCTCGTCGCGGAGCCCGGTCGAGGCGCCGCGCGCGGCGCCCGCGGGCCCGGGCGCGTCCGGGGTCGCGTCGTAATGGCGGGCGCGGCGGGCAAGCTGCGGGTGAGGTCGCGCGGGGCGGTGCGCGGCGCGACCTCCGAGCCCCCGCTTGTGCGCTGGGCGCTCACGGCGGTGGCGCTCGCGTTCCTCGGGTTCTTCCTCTTCCTGCCGGTCGTGGCGGTGTTCATCGAGGCGCTGAAGGACGGCCTCTCCGGCTACTGGCGGGCGATCACCGCGCCGGACGCCGTGGCCGCCATCGAGCTGACGCTCACGACCGCGCTCATCGCGGTGCCGCTCAACCTGGTCTTCGGCGTGGCCGCGGCCTGGGCGATCGCGCGCTTCGAGTTCACCGGCAAGAGCCTGCTGGTCACGCTGATCGACCTGCCGTTCGCGGTCTCGCCGGTGATCTCCGGCATGATCTTCGTCCTCCTGTTCGGGGCGCACGGGGTGATCGGCCCCTGGCTGATGGATCACGACATCCAGGTGATCTTCGATCGCCCCGGGATCATCCTCGCGACCACGTTCGTGACGTTTCCCTTCGTCGCGCGCGAGCTCATCCCGTTCCTGGAGAGCCAGGGGGCCGACGAGGAGCACGCGGCGCTGTCGCTCGGCGCGAGCGGGTGGAGCATGTTCTTCCGCATCACCCTCCCCAACGCGAAGTGGGGTTTGCTCTACGGGGTGGTGCTCTGCAACGCGCGGGCGATGGGCGAGTTCGGCGCGGTGTCGGTCGTCTCCGGCCATATCCGGGGGCAGACCAACACGATGCCGCTGCACGTCGAGGTGCTCTACAACGAGTTCCACTTCTCGGCGGCGTTCGCCGTCGCCTCGCTGCTCGTCCTTCTCGCGCTCCTCACGCTCGTGGTGAAGCGCCTGATCGAGCACCGGGCGCAGCGCGAGACCGGCCCGGAG
>JAICEP010000614.1 GCA_025924095.1 Sorangium sp. | reverse complement strand
GACGCCCGTGCCCGTCTCCTCGAAGGTGATTCCCTCGAGCCAGTTGCTGCTGCCGTGTTCGATAGAGATGCCGAGGGAGCAGCGCGTGAGGCTCTCCCGAAGCAGGCCTCCCCGGGCGGGAGGCCGCGCCGGGGGCGGGCCGCCTTGACTTTCGTAGCGCGCCTGGACACTTCCTGGGCCCTCGAGCGCCCGCATGTCCTTCGCCGCCTTCGCCCGCGCCACCGCGCTCCACCCCGAGTTCCGCAGCGGCGCGCGCGAGATGCTTCACGTGTCGCTCGGCGTCGCCGCCTGGGGCCTCGTGACCGGCGTCGCGATGGTCAAGAGCGGGCTCACGGCGCCGCTCGCGGTGCTGATGTCGCTCCTGGTCTTCGCCGGCAGCGCGCAGCTCGCCGCGATGCCGCTGATCGCGTCCGGCGCGCCGATCTGGGTCGTCTGGGCCACCGCGACCTGCGTGAACCTGCGGTTCGTGATCTTCAGCGCGATGTGGCGGCCCTACTTCGCGCGGATCCCGCGCTGGCGGCGGTGTCTCTGCGGCTACTTCAGCGGCGACCTGAACTACGTGATCTTCATGAAGCGCTTTCCCGTGCCCGACCCGGCGCCCGAGCAGGAGCCCTATTTCTGGGGCGGCGTGGCGACGAACTGGGCTGCATGGCAAGGCTCCTCGCTGGGCGGCATCGCGCTGGCCAACGTGATCCCTGTCGAATGGGGCCTCGGCTTCGCCGGCGTGCTCGCGCTGCTGGGCGTCGCCTGCTCGCTGCTCCAGGACAGGGCCACCTGGCTTGCGGCCGGCACCGCCGCCGGCGCCGCGGTGGCGGCCTACGCGCTGCCCTTGAAGCTCAACATCCTTGTCGCGATCGCCGCCGCGGTCGCGGTCGGCCTGGGCATCGAGGCGGCCGAAGAGGCGCACAGGCGCGCGCGCGAGCGGACCGAGGAGGCCGGGCGATGAGCGCCTGGCAGACCTTCGCGGCCATCCTCGGCCTCGCGCTGATCACGGCGTTCACCCGCGCCTTCTTCCTGTACCCCGAGCGGGATCTGCCGATGCCCGGCTGGCTCAGGCGCGGGCTGCGCTACGCGCCGCTGGCGGCGCTGGCGGCCGTGATCGTGCCCGAGGTGGTGATGACGCAGGGGCAGCTGATCGCGACCTTCCAGGACGCGCGGCTGCCCGCGAGCGTCGCGGCCAGCGTCTACTACATCTCCCGCCGCGACATCCTGGGCACCATCGTGACCGGCATGGCGGTGTTCCTGCCGCTGCGCATCGGACTGGGCTGGTAGAGGCGCAGGTTCTCCTGAGGCGTCGAGGCGCGGCACGCTGGGCGAATGTTGGAGGAGAGCGCCCGCCGACCGGAAGGCCGGCGCGTGAGATCGCCCGCGGTGAGCCCGAGGGCCGCCGGCAAGGCGCCGCGTCCTCTGCCCGCCAGCGATCGGCCGGAGGCGCGCGGGGCGTGTGGTAGGCTGCCGGCCCTATGACCGAGCTACTTGGCCTCGAGTTCTCTGCGTGGACCGAGAAGGCGCGCTGGGCGCTCGACGTCCGGCGCGTCCCGTACACCTTCCGTCACTACCAGCCTCTCATCGGCGAGCCGGCGCTCCGGGCGAAGCTCCGCCGGCTCACGGGCCCTGTCTCCGTGCCGGTGCTCACCACCGACGACGGGCGCGTGCTCGCGGACTCGGCCGACATCGCGCGCTGGGCCGACGGGCGCGGCGCCGGTCCGACGCTGTTCCCTGCCGAGCACGAGGCCGCCATCGCGCGGCTCATCGATCTGTCGGAGCGCGCCCTCGCCGCCGGGCGCGCCCGCGCGCTGTCGCGCATGCTGGCCGACGACGAGGCGCTCGCCGAGATGGCGCCGGGGCCGATCCGCCGCGCGCTCGGCCCCCTCGCCTCGCGGCTCGGAGGGCTCGGGGTCCGCCGCACCCTCCGCAAGTACGGCGGCCACGAGACCGGCGGCGAGGCGCACCTGCAAACGCAGGTCGAGGCGCTGGGCGAGCTCCGCGCGATGCTCGCGCGGGGCGCGCCGTCCGGAGACGCGCCGAGGACGCTCCTCGGCGGCTTCACGTTCGCCGACATCACGATGAGCCAGGTGCTCGTGAACGTGGCGCCGCCCGCCGCGCTGGAGCTCGGCGCCGCCAGCCGGCGGTGCTTCTCCGACCCCGAGCTGCGCGATCGCTACGATGACCTGATCGCATGGCGCGACCAGCTATACGGCGCGTTCCGGACGAGCTGACCGGCCCTGTCCGGAACGCGCGGGTCCAGCGGCCCTTCGGAGAGGGCGCGTCGCGCGTTCACCAGCGTGCCGTGGCGTGCTCCGCTGCCTGTCTGGCCTGGGCGACCCCCGGCGCGATGAGGCTGGCGATCCGCTCGACAACGACCGCGGGCGCGGACTCCGGCGTGCCCGCCTGGAACGGCGGGTCGGGGGCGTACTCCATGACGAGCTGCGCCGCCTGCGCGGCCTCCTCGCCCCGCATCTTGGCGGCGATCCGGAGGCCGAAATCGATGCCTGACGTCACGCCGCCTCCCGTGATGCGGTTGCGGTCCTCGACGTAGCGCGCGTCGACGCGCTCGGCCGAGAGGAGGGGCAAGACCTCGCGGAATGCCCAGTGCGTGGTCGCACGGTAGCCGCGGAGCAGCCCCGCCGCGCCGAGCACGAGCGACCCCGTGCAAACGCTCGTCACGTAGCTCGCCTGCTCCGCCCGCGCCGCGAGGAAATCGAGGACCTCGCCGTCCTCCATCACGGCGATCGTGCCGGCGACGCCGCCCGGGACGAAGAGGATCTCGAGCTCCTCGGGACACGTCTCGAAGGTCGCCGTGGGAAAGAGGGTGATGCCCGAATCCGTCGTCACGGGGTCGAGCGTCTTCCACACGAGGTGTATCTGCGTATTGTCAAGGATGCTGAACGCGGTCTGAGGACCGATGAGGTCAAGCGCGGTGAAGCCCGGATAAACCAGCATGGCGATGTGCTGCATGGGGGAGCTCTCTCCTTCAGGTGTTGCGGGCGACGGCCCGGGAGCGCCGTCATCCTGCGCGCACCCGCCGATCGTTTGCAATGTGGCGAGCGCGGCGCTCGCGGCAGCGAGATCCAAGATCTGTCGGCGTCTCATGACGCCTGTGTACACGCTGTCCTGCGGCGCGACCCTGCGACACGCTGTCCTGCGGCGCGATGTCGCATGTCCGCGCCCGGTGGTGGGGGTATTGCCCAGAGAGACGTCACATGAAGGTGGGATGAACATTGACGATCCTCGCCGGACCCGCCCCCGACTCCTCTCCAGCGCGACTTCTACAGAATGCGCCCGCGATGCCCCAGCTGGTACAGCGGCGCACGATCGCGACGCGTATCCGCGGCGCCCGGCCCGGATCGCCCAGGACGCTCGACGATCCGCGCCGGATCTGGTAGCGCTGGAATTTACCATGAATCAACCGTGGCAGACAGACGAGCTCGGCCGATTCTTCGAGCTGTCCGTGGATCTGGTGGGCATCGCGGGGACCGACGGGCGCTTCAAGCGGGTTGGCCATGCGTGGGAGCGCACGCTCGGGTTCGCGCGCGAAGAGCTCTTGTCGAAGCCCTTCATCGACTTCGTGCACCCCGACGATCGAGAGCGCACGGTGGCCGAGTCGGCGCGCTCGTTCGCCGGCTGTGGCACCGTGACGTTCACGAACCGCTACCGGTGCCGCGACGGCTCTTACCGGTGGATCGAGTGGAACTCGTCGTTTCATCCGGGGGAGGAGCTCGTCTATTTCGTCGCGCGTGACGTCACGGATCGCAAGCAAGCGGAGGAGTCGCTGCTCGCGGCCGAGTCCCGGTTCCGGGCGGCGGTCGACGGGAGCCTGGACGCCTTCTTCGTGCTCCGGTGCGCGTTTGACGAGGCCGGGACGCTCGTGGATTTCGTGTTCACCGACGCCAACCAGCGGGCCGTCGAGGGGATGTCGATGCCGCGCGAGGAGATCGTCGGCCGGCGGTTCAGCGAGGTGGTGCCCTCCGCGCGCCAGCGCGGGCTGCTGGACAAGTACGCGCGCGTCTTTCAAACCGGCGAGCGGCTCCTCGAGGAGCAGGAGAGCCAGAGCTCAGGACACGAGGGCCGGTGGCTCCAGAATCAGGTCATCCCGCTGAGCGACGGCGTCGCGATCGCGGTCAGGGACATCACGCCCTTCAAGCGGCTGGAGACCGAGCTCAGGGAGGCGCTCCAGCGCCGGGCGGTCCACGCCGAGGAGCTCGAGGAGAAGAACCGGCTGCTCGCGGCGGAGAACGCCGAGCGCGAGCGCGCCGAGGCGGTGATGCGGCAGCAGCAGGAGACGATGCTCGCCATGTCCTCGCCCATCATCCAGGCGTGGGAGGGGATCCTCGTGCTGCCGGTCATCGGGACCGTGGAGACCGCGCGGGCGAATCACATCATGGAGCGGCTCCTCGCCGAGATCGTGCGGACGGGCGCGCGCTTCGCCATCCTCGACCTGACCGGCGTGAGCGCGGTGGACGCCGCGACCGTGGCCCACCTCCTCGCCGTGGTGCGCGCGGCGAACCTCCTCGGCAGCACCTGCCTCGTCTCCGGCATCTCGCCCGGGATCGCGCGGACGATGACGGAGCTCGGCGCGGCCGAGGGAGGGTTCACGACCTTCGGCGTGCTCCAGAACGCCTTGCGCTACGCGCTCTCCCGCTGCGGCGCCGAGGGCGCGCGGTGAGCCGCCCCGAGCGCGGCGTCCCTTCCCACGTTGCGCACGGTGGGCTCGAGCACTATGGGGAGCGTATCCGAACGGCTGCCCGGCCGGCCCTGCCCAGCGGGGACGAACCCTCCGTGCCCGGGCCGCCGTCACGAAAAGGAGCACTCCGATGCCTGTCGACGTGAAGTACACGACCCAAGCCACTGCTCAAGGCGGCCGCGATGGCCACGCCAAGACCGCGGACGGTGCCCTCGACGTGAAGCTCTCGACGCCGAAGGAGCTTGGCGGCGCGGGTGGTGAGGGGAACAACCCGGAGCAGCTGTTCGCGGCGGGTTACGCGGCCTGCTTCCTGGGTGCCTTGAAGTTCGTGGCCGCGCAGGAGAAGGCGCGGATACCT
>JAICEP010000613.1 GCA_025924095.1 Sorangium sp. | reverse complement strand
GTCTTGACCCCCGGTGCGCGTCCGGCCCTTGGCGGTTCGCTCGGGTCGCGCGTCCGGCAGGCGATGGTGCTGTGAGGATGAACCGGCGGGAGCTCCGGCATGCACGTACACCCCGCCTGCGCCAGCACGCACACCATGAACATCGCGAGCGGGATCCACGCCCGACAGACCCTCCGCATCCAGGGCGGGATCGACCCCCGCACAGCACGTCGCAGAATCGGCGCCATGGCGACCTCCCTCGCGGAGAGGAGCGCATGATGCCGCATCCCATGTCAAGCACCCTCCGGGCACCTGGGATCGACGTAGATGCGGCTTTTCTGGGATGGGATGCTTCGATCACTCCATTGGGGAGCCGTCCCGCCTCGCCGGGCAGCCGTCCCGCCCCGCCGGCAGTCCGTACGGTGTCGTCACGCGCGCGGAGGCGGAGGGAAATCGCGACCCCCCGCCGTCCGCGGCAGGTCGCTGTCAGCGGTAGGTGCCGAATCCCATCTCGTGCTCGATCTTGACCAGCTTGTTGTACAGGCCGATCACGAGCAGGGATGGCACCCACTGGCCGACGAAGTTCGCGATCTGCTTCTTGCCGGCCAGCATGAAGCCGGCCGAGACAAGCATCGAGCCGATCGCCAGCCCGAGGTAAGCGCCCGACGGAACCCTGCCGGTCCTCTCCTCGATCTTCGTCGTGACCCTGCCCTCTTCCTTGTTCATCATTGGTTCGGTCGTCGTCATCGTGGATCTCCTTCCGCGGCGCCCGGCCGGCGCTGCGCTTGCCGCCGCGAGCCGGTGCGACGACCGGGCCAGAAATGAGGGCGTCCGGACGGGAACAAACAGCGCAGCGATTCCCCTCGATCCGGCGCCGAGGCGGGCTGCGCTGCGAGGCGATCGCCGGCGTCAATGAAAGGTGCGATCGCGCCCGGCCGCTCACTGCCACGTCGATGCACACGCCGGCCGGGCAAACCGCGCTATCGCCGGCGGCTCGGCGGCCTCCGACACCGGCCGTGCTCGGGCGCCTGATCCGCTCCAGACCCGCTCAGACCCGCGCCGTCACCGCGCGCAGGAGCTGCCGTTGCGCCGCCGCGAACACGAGGAGCACCGGCAGGCTCAGGAGGACGTTGCCGGCCATCACGAGGTGCCAGCGGACCCCCGTCCCCTGCTCCCGCAGCAGGGCAATCGCGAGCGGCAGCGTGCGCACCTGATCGTCGGTCGTCATGACGAGCGGCCAGAAGTAATCGTTGTAGTGAAAGACGAAGCTGAACAGGAACAGCGCCGAGAGCGTCGGCCGGAGCATCGGGCCGAGGATCAGATAGATGATCCTGAGCTCGCCCGCCCCATCCATCCTGGCCGCCTCGATGATCTCGTCAGGGACCGAGAGCAGCGCCTGGCGCACAAGGAACGTCCCGAGCGCGCTGACCCCGAAGGGGAGGATCAGCGCCGCGAACGTGTTCACGAGGCCGGCCGCGCCGAGCATCGTGAACACGGGGACGAACGTCACCTGCGCCGGGATGAGCAGACACGAGAGCACAAGGACGAACGCGGCGTTCCGCCCGACGAACCGGAGCTTCGCGAGGGCATAGCCGGCCGGGAGCGCCAGCGCGATCTGCAGGAGCGCGATGGCCGTCGCCATGAGCACGGTGTTGGCGAAATACCGCATCACCGGCACCGCCTGGAGCACCTCGCGGTACGCGCCGAGCTGGATCGCCTGCGGCAGCGGGTACGCCGGAGCACGGGTGATCTCGGGCAGCGTCTTCAGCGAGGTGATCGTCATCCACGCGTACGGCCCGAGCCACACGACGGCCACCACGAGGAGCACGACGTCCGAGATGAGCCGGCGCGCACCGGAGCGCCCCGCCGCCGCGCCGCCGCTGCGCAACGCCGTCATGACGGCCGCCTCCCCTCGCGCGGCGCGCCCGCGCGGAGCGCCCAGAGCTGCAGGACCGTCAGGAGGAGCAAAAACCCGAAGAAGATCACGATCATCGCGCTCGCCCGGCCGACCCGCAGGTTCACGAAGACATGCTCGTAGATGGCGTAAACGAAGAGGGTCGTCGACCGGACCGGCCCCCCCTGCGTCATCACGCGGATCACGTCGAACGCCTGGAAGGAGAGGATGAGGCTCGTCGTCGCCACGAAGGCGGCGCTCGGGCGGAGCAGCGGCCACGTCACGTGGCGGAACCGCCGCCACGGGCCGGCGCCGTCGAGCGCCGCCGCCTCGTGCAGCGCGCGGGGGATGTCCTGGAGGCCCGCCAGGAAGATGACCATCGCATACCCGGTGATCTTCCAGACGCTCACCGCGGCCAGCGCGAGCAGCGCCGACCGGGGGTCGCCGAGCCAGCTCATCGTCGGGAGGCCGAGCCCGCGGAGCGCCGCCGAGAAGACCCCGTCGGCGTCGAGGATCCACATCCAGAGGAGCGCCACCGCGACCCACGACACGACATAGGCGCTGAACACCGCGCCCCGCACGAAGGCATAGACAGGCCCCGGCCGATCGAGCGCCACCGCCAGCGCGAGCCCGAGCGAGCCGGAGAGCGTCACAACGACGGCGCTGTAGCCGAGCGTGCGGAGGAGCGTGCCCATGAGCTCGCCGCTCCCGGCGAGGACCTCGTAGTTCCGCAGCCCGACGTAACGCGGCGGCGTGAGCAGGTCCCACGCGTAGAAGCTGTTCCTGGCCGCGAGCAGGAGCGGGACCAGGAAGAACACGGCCAGGAAGGCCGCGGTCGGCAGGAGGAGCAGATAGGGCGAGGAGGGGTGCCTGGGCTTCATCGCTCGCGCGCCACGCGGACGGCCTCGGAGAGGGTCTCGGCGGCGTCGCGCTGGGCGAGCACCGCCTCTTCGAGCCGAGGCTGCACCGCCTCGCGCTGGACGCGGAACAGGTCCGGAGACCAGGGCCAGGGCGCCGCGTGCGCGAGCTGGTCCACGGCGACGCGGTCGTTCGGGTGCGCGGCGTAGTAGCCGCTTCGCGTGAGCTCCTCGAGGCCGCGCCGCGAGACGGGCATGTAGCCCGTCCGCGTCGCCCACGCGTTCGCCTGCGACGGCTGCATCATCCAGCGCAGGAACGCGAACGCCGCCTCCTGCGCCGCCGGCGCCGCGCCCCGCGGCATCACGAACATCGTCCCGCCCGTGGGCACCGAGGAGCGCACGTCGCGCGGCAGCGGGGCCGCGCCGACCTCGAACTTCCCCGCGCCCGCCTGGCCCGCGTTCTCCTCCAGGTACCGGAGGAACGCGGTCGAGGTCCAGATCATCGCGACCCGGCCCGAGAGGAAGTCGGTGTTCGTCACCTGCCACGCGTTGTAGTCGCGCCCCGGCGGCGGCTTCATCGTGCGGTCCTCGTGCACGAGCGTCTGCCAGAACCGGAGCGCGCGCACGCCCGCCTCGCCGCCGAACGCCGGCGCGCCGTCCGGGCCGAGGAGCTCGCCGCCCGCCTGCCCCACGAGCGCCGCCCAGAACCACCAGTCGATCGGGCACTCGAACCCCCACCGCCGCGTTCCGACACCGTCGCGCACGACGAGCCGCGCCGCCGCCGCGCGGAGCTCGTCCCAGGTCGACGGCGGCGACAGCCCGAGCTCGCGGAACACATCGCGGTTGTAATAGGCGATCGGCGTCGACCGGTTGAACGGCAGGCACACGAGCGGGCGCTCGCCCCCGCCGACGAACGTCCCCGCCTGGCCGAGCGCCTCGACAACGTCGAGGTCGGCGTGCCCGGCGCCGGGCGCGCCGAGGAACCGATCGAGCGGCTCGAGCACGCCCGCCTCGGCCAGGTAAGGCACCACCTCGCCGACGACGTGCGTCAGCGCGGGCGCCGCGCGCGCCGCGAGCGCGGTCCGCAGCTTGGCGAGCGCCTCGAAGTAGTCGCCCTGGTACACCGCGTCGATGCGGTAGCGGTCCTGCTCGCGGTGGAACTGGTCGATGAGCGACAGCAGCACCTCGCGGTTCTTGCCGCCGTAGGCGAACCACAGCGAGGCCTCGATGCGCCCGTCCGGCGCGCGCCGCGCGCAGCCGGTCGCGCCGGACGCGGCCGCGGCGATCGACGCGGCGAGCGCCCGGAGCGCGTCGCGCCGCGAGCAGGCGGCGCTCGCCCCGGACCGCGCCGCGCCGCGCGCGCGCCCGCTCACGAGGCGGCCTCCCCGCGCACGGCGCGGCCTCGTCCGTTCATGACGCGGCCCGCGGCGGGGCGATCCGCGCGCCGGAGCCCGCGTCGAACCAGAGCACGGCGCGCGGATCGAGCCGCGCGCGCACCGCCTCGCCGGGCGCGGGCGTCGCGAAGCCGTGCGCCCGCGCGCGCAGCCGCGTCCCGCCGGCGTCGAGGTACAGGTACGTCTCGGCGCCGAGCGGCTCGGCGATCACGACGCGCGCCTCGACCTCCACCTCGCCCCGCGCCGCGGCCCCGGCGTCGCCCCACGCCCCCGCGTCTCCCGGCCCCGGCGCGACGCGCAGGTGCTCGGGCCGCACGCCCGCGATGGCCCGGTCGGGCAGCGCCATCCCCGGCGGGGCGGGCAGCGAGAGCGCCGCGCCCTCGTACCGATCGCCGGCGCGCTCGAGCGGGATCAGGTTGATCGCCGGCGTGCCCAGGAACCCGGCCACGAAGGTGTTCGCCGGCGCCTCGTAGATGGCGCGCGGCGGGCCGACCTGCTGGAGCTCGCCGGCGCGCAGCACGGCGATGCGATCGCCCAGGGTCATCGCCTCGATCTGGTCGTGGGTCACGTAGACCGACGTCGTGCCGAGGCGGCGCACGAGCGCCGCGAGCTCGACCCGGAGCTCGGCCCGCAGCGCGGCGTCCAGGTTCGAGAGCGGCTCGTCGAAGAGGAATGCCGCGGGGGCGCGCACGATCGCGCGGCCCATGGCCACGCGCTGGCGCTCGCCGCCCGAGAGCTCGCCGGGGCGCCGGTCGAGCAGGTGGCCGATGCCGAGCAGCGCCGCCGCCTCCTCGACGCGGCGCGCCCGCTCCGCCCGCGCGACCCCGCGCATCCTGAGCGGGAAGCCCAGGATGTCGCGCGCGATCATGTGGGGGTACAGGGCGTAGCCCTGGAAGACCATGGCCACGTCGCGGTCCTCCGGCGCGACGCGGCTGAC
>JAICEP010000612.1 GCA_025924095.1 Sorangium sp. | reverse complement strand
GCACCCGCGCCTCGGCGCGCCCGACCAGCGAGAGCACCGTGTCCCTGGAGACGGTCGTGGAGCTCATGCGCCCTCCTGGCAGCGCGGGGCACGAGGCCGCGCGAGCGCGCGCACCCCCGGGGGCCGGCGCGTCACGACAGCACCCCGCCGCTGCCTCGGACGACCTCGGCGACGAACGCGCGCTCGAGGCGCAGCACCGCGGACCTCTCCGGGAGCTTCGCCGCGAACAGCCCGCCGAGGAGCGTCACGAGCCTGTCGTAGTCGGGCGCCTGCGCCCTCCAGTTCGCGATCGGATACGCCTCGTAGAGCCCGCGCGTGAGCCGCGATGGCGTCAGCACCGAGACGCGCGCCTCCGGGTGCCAGAGCTGGAGGTGCCAGAAGCCGCGCGCGACGAAGTACTCGAACTTCCGCCCGCCGAAGGCGCGCACCTCCCAGCCCTCGACGACGAGGGCGAGCTCGCGCTCGCGAGGATCGTGCGGCGGCGGAGGCCAGCCTTCCTCGTGCGCGGGCGCTGCGAGGCGCGCGAGATCGGCCCGGAGCGGGCGATCCGCGGCGAGCTGCGTGCGCGAGCTCACGAGACCTCCGCCCGGTGCGCGACGGACCAGGGGAAAGCGGCGAGCGTTGCGCAGGGGGACAGGCTCAGGGCAGGGGGCATCTCTGGGCTCACGAGGGCTCCGTTGTTGATATTGAAAGTGATGTTCAACTTCGATAATTTGAGGCCTCGCTGGTGTCAAGCGAAAATGGAGCTTGCTCGTGCGCCAGGGCGAACGGACGCGCTGGTGAATGATCAACGGAGGCCAGCCCTGGCTAGAATGCGCACCGATGACGCATCTCCTTGCAGGTTGCCGTCTCGCCGGAGCTCCGGGTGCCATGGCTGCCCTCGTCCTCTCCGCGTTGCCGGCCGTCACCTGCGGCGCGGGCTGCGGCGGAGCGGGCAGCGCGACGGCTCCCGGCGGCGGAGCGCAGGCCGGAACAGGCGGCCACTCGACCGGCGAGGGCAGCGGCGCCGCGCCGAGCAGCGCCACGAGCCACGGTGAGGGCGCGGAAGGCGGCGGCGCGGGCGGCACCAGGTTCGTCGGCGCGCCGCTCAAAGGCGTCAGGATCATCGCTATCGGCGACACCGGCGAGGGCAACCTCGCGCAGCACCAGGTCGCCGATCGGATGAGCGAAAAGTGCCTCGAGGTCGGGGGCTGTCACGCCGTGATGATGAACGGCGACAACTTCTACGATCACGGCGTGGTCGACACAAGCGACGCGCAGTGGGGCCCGAAGTTCGAGCAACCCTACGATCGGCCGGGCCTGAACGGCCTCCCGTTCTACGCAGTCCTCGGCAACCACGATCACGGCCCCAGCAGCAACGGCGTGCGGCAAGCGCAGATCGATTATTCGCTGCTGCCGCGGGGCGACGGGCCGGGTACGCGGATGACCGATAAATGGCACATGCCCGCTGCGTACTACGATGTTCGCGTCGGGCACGTCCATCTCTTCGGGATCGATACCGTCGACTTCACCTCCAATGAACAAGCGCTCGACATGAGCGCGCGGGTCGCCGCCTCGGACGCCCGGTGGAAGATCGTCTTCGGCCATCACCCCCGCTTCACGTCGGGAGCGCACGCCGCCGACAATCAACAGTTCGGGCTGAACGGGATGTTCGACATGCAGCGCGCGATCTACTGCGGGGCCGACATGTACATGAGCGGTCACGACCACAATCTCGAGCTCATCGACAAGGGGCGCGACGAGGGCTGTCCGGGCACCTATTTCGCTGTCAGCGGCGCCGGCTCGAAGATCCGCCGAGCGTCGGCCTCGGTCCCGAGGGAGCCGGGGCAGCTCTTCTACACGGACGGGACCGAGGGCTTCGCCTACCTGGAGTCCGAGGGGAGCACGCTGCGCTTCGAGTTCATCGACAAGCAAGGCGCGGTCCTCTACGCGAAGACGATCGCCAAGTGAGCCGACGAAGCCCGCGGCCCCGGCCGGCCTGCGGCGTCAGCGCCGCTCGTCGTCGCGCGGCGCGCCGGCGCTCGCGCCGCCGTCGGTCCGCTTCCCGAAGGAGATCGTGCTCTCGGTTCCCGCGATGAGCCGCCGGAGGTTCGGGGTGTGCTTCAGCCAGATGAACGCGCAGAGGAGGAGCGAGAGGCAGAGGACCGGGGCGTCCCGCTCGCCGAGGAGCCAGAGGAACGCCGGCAGGACGAGCGCGCCGGCGAGGGAGCCCGCCGAGACCCAGCGGGTCGCCCCCACGACGACCGCGAAGACGGCGAGGGTGGCGAGCGTGGAGCGCGGCGCCAGCACGAGCAGCACACCGCAGGACGTCGCGACGCCCTTGCCGCCTCTCATTCCGAGGAAGACCGTGTAGTCGTGGCCCAGCACCGCGGTGAGGCCGCCCGCCGCCGCGACCCACCCGCCCGGCGCGGCGGTGAGCCACGACGCGAGGGGACCGGCGGCGAGCGCGCCCTTCGCCACGTCCGCGGCCATGACGGCCAGGCCGGGTCTCCAGCCGAACGCGCGCAGGACGTTCGTGGCGCCGATGTTCCCTGAACCCACCGTGCGGATGTCGATCCCTTTGACGAACCGCGCAAAGAGGTAGCCTGTCGGGATCGCTCCGAGGAGGTAGGCAAGGACGAGGTAGATTGCTGTCATCGGGCGCCTCCGTGTCCGAGCGCACGGCGGATGTAGCATGAAGCCGCGCGCGGCGCGCTTTTCAGGGTCGGTGTCGCGCTGGCGATCATGGTACTCTGAGAGCATGGTCGCCCTCTCGCCCGCTTCGACCCGGAATGGCCGCGCCCCCAAGATCGCGCTCGTCCTGGCCGGCGGCGCTGCCCGCGGCGCTTACGAGGTCGGCATCGTGCAGCACATCCTCGAGGAGGTCTCGCGCGACCTCGGCCGCGAGGCGCCGCTCGACATCCTGTGCGGCACCTCGGTCGGCGCCATCAACGTCTGCGGGCTCGCCGCGTTCGCGGACGAGGCGCGGAGCCGCGCGCGGCGGCTCGCCGCGGTGTGGACGCGCCTGCGCATCGACGATCTCGTGCGCCTCGACGTGCGCGGCGTGCTCGCGGTCGGGCACGACCTGCTCCGTGGCGGCGCCGCGAGCGCGCCCTCGAGCGGCGGCCACGCGGCGCTCCTCGACACGTCGGGCCTCGAGCGGCAGATCGCGGAGGCCATCCCCTTCGAGCGGATCGACGGCCACCTCGAGCGAGGGCTCCTGTCGGCGGTGACCGTCTCGACGACGCTGGTCAAGAGCGGCCGCACCGTGGTCTTCGTCCACCGCCGCGAGCCCGGTCTGCCGCCCTGGAGCCACGATCCGACGATCTCCCCGCGCGCGACCGCGATCCGCGCCGAGCACGCGCTCGCCTCGTCCGCGCTCCCCATCCTGTTCCGCCCGGTGAGCATCGACGGCGAGCTCTACTGCGACGGCGGGCTGCGCCAGAACGTCCCGCTGTCGCCGGCGCGGCGCCTCGGGGCCGACGGCGTGATCGTCGTCAATCCGCGGTACATCGAGCCGACCTCGGCGGCGACCGAGCGCGACGCGCCGGGCTTCCCCGGGCCGCTCTTCCTGCTCGGGAAGACGCTGAACGCGCTGATGCTCGACCGGATCGACAACGATCTGGCGCGCCTGGAGAGCATCAACGGCATCCTCGAGGCGGGGCGGCGCCGCTATGGCGAGGGCTTCATCGACGAGCTGAACGACGAGCTCGGGCTCCCGCCGGGGCGCACGCTCCGGCCGATGCGGTCGCTGCTCATCCGCTGCTCCAAGAACATCGGCAGCCTGGCGGCGGATTTCGTGCGCTCGCCGGCGTTCCGCGCGCGGACCACGAGCGTGCTCGGCCGCGTGATGCGGCGCCTCGCCGACGGGGACGAGCAGCGCGAGGCCGACTTCCTGTCGTACCTGCTGTTCGACGGGGAGTTCGCCGGGCGGCTCATCGAGATAGGCCGCGCGGATGCGCGGGCGCGGCACGAGGAGCTGTGCGCGTTCTTCGAGCGGGCGCTGAGCCCGGGCGGGTTCGAGGCGCGGGCGCGCTGAGGGGGGCTCGGGGACACAGGCCTCCTCCGGATCGCCTCCGGACCCTCTCGAGCCCTGAAACGCGATGACGACATCCGGGCTCTCCACACCCGAGCACGGTGCGATTTCCGCGCGGCCGCGGCGCCCGGTGTAGACTCGCGCCGGGCGATGGCACCTTCGGATCCCTTCGGCTGGGTGGGCGCGACGATCGGCGGCAAATACCGGCTCGACGCCGTCGTCGGCGAGGGCGGATTCGGGGTCGTCTACCGCGGCCACCACCTCGGGTTCGACGAGCCGGTGGCGGTCAAGTGCCTGAAGCAGCTCGGGGCGCTGGCTCCGGCCGAGCGCGAGGCGTTCCAGCGGATGCTCCTCAACGAGGGCCGGCTCCTCCACCGCCTCTCCCGGGCGAGCGCCGGCATCGTGCAGGCCCTCGACACGGGCGCCGCGGTCTCGCCGTCGGGCGAGTGGACGCCGTACCTCGTGCTCGAGTGGCTCGACGGCGCGCCGCTCGACCACGACATCGCCGCGCGGCGCGCCCGCGACGAGGCGGCGCGCCCGCTCGCCGAGGCGGTTGCCCTGCTCGCGCCCGCGGCGCACGCGCTCGAGGTCGCGCACACGCAGGGCGTCGCCCACCGCGACATCAAGCCGGCGAACCTGTTCCTCGCCGACATCGGCGGCCGGCGCACGATGAAGGTCCTCGACTTCGGCATCGCCAAGGTGCTCAGCGAGCTGTCGAGCATGACGCAGGCGATGGCCGAGACGGGGAGCGCGCTCCGGGCCTTCACGGTCCACTACGGCGCGCCGGAGCAGTTCCACCACCGCTTCGGCGCGACGGGGCCGTGGACCGATGTCTTCGCGCTCGCCCTGGTGCTCATCGAGGTCGCGTCGGGCAACCGCGCCCTCCTCGGGAGCGACGTCACGCAGCTCTACATCGCCGCGACTGATCCGGCGTTCCGCCCGAGCCTGCGCGGCGCGGGCGTGAGCGCGCCCGACGCCGTCGAGGCGGTGGTGCGCCGCGCGCTCGCCGTCGAGCCGCGCGGGCGCTACCGCACGGCGGGCGAGCT